>RHFA01000111.1 GCA_003724275.1 Thaumarchaeota archaeon S13 | reverse complement strand
CCGCGGGGGCGCCCCCTCGCCCTAGAGCAAGGGCGCGCAGACGGACCGCGTTGACATGGCCGCATGGGCTTGCGTGGGCCGCGGTTCACCCAGGCGCGCCACAGAGGGCACCCCAGTAAAGGAACCCGCCGAGGCATTTGGCTAGCCAATGAGGCCGCGTCAGTCAGAGCTGGGGGACACCTCCCCACGCGCGCGTGGGGCCGATTCGTTGATATAGCGGCCCCCCTCGCGCCGCGCGCGATGGCGACTGCATACGTGCTGATCAACTGCGAGCTCGGCTCAGAAGAGGCGATCATACAGCAGCTAAAGGGCATCGAGGGCGTCCGCGAGGTCCACGGGACCTTTGGCGCCTATGACATACTCGCAAAGATCGAGTCTGACACGGTGGTAAAGCTGCGCGAGACGATCACGTGGAAGATACGCAAGATCGAGAAAATCCGCTCGACGCTCACCCTGATGGGCATAGAGGGGCAGAGCTAGGGGCCGCGCAAAAGCACGGCACCATGCTCCTCCATTTTGTATTTATGGCCAAGCGCGGCGAGCTCGCCGCGCGTGCCCCCGAGTTTGCGTACGCCGGCAGGATGGCACAGTTCTTTGGGTCGTGGATCGAGGGGTCCTTTGGCCGCAAGCTTGACGTGCGGTGCGACGAGATGGCAGTAGACGGCTCGGGGATCCTCGGAAGGCCCGGGGTCCACACGCTCCTGCGCGACCACCGCGCGCGCGGCGAGTCGACGTGGCACTTTTACCTCGCCGGCTTTCGCCCGCTCTGGACCGACTCGCTCGCCGAGGGGTACCACTCGGACAACATGTGCATGACGCTCTGGCGCAGGCCAAAGCCGGGCGCCGGCGCGACGGCGTTCATGGCAAAGAAAAACTGCGCCGAGGTGTCATACGAGCTCGCGCACGAGCTGCTGCGGCAGGGGGGACGCAAGGGGGCTGCAGACGCGGTCAACTCTGTCTGGTCGAGGCACTTTTCTGGCGAGCTCCCGCTTGTCGCCTATGGCAGGGACCACAAGAGGACGTCCGGCGCGCCCGAGTTTCTCACGCTTGACGCGTCGCTCCTCTAGCACGACACGGTCGAGAATATGTTGTTCTCAAAGTTTGCCGCGCGAAACGCGATCGCCCCGTCAAGGCTCTTGCCTTTTATCTTTGAGATCCTGGCAATCTCGGTCATCGCCTCCTCCCTAAAGCCGACTGACGAGCAGTATGTCGCCTCGCCTAGCTGCGTCCCGTGGTCGCCGCGCTTTATGTCATAGGCGACCTCGTGCATGCGGGCCATGTCCGTGCGGCTGACGGGCCGGCCCGTGGCCTTGTTGAAGGCGATCGCAATGTACACGCCGTTGCTCTTTACGGCTATGGGGACCTTGTGGTTCTTGCCGGACATTCCGGGTATAGACTCGTTTATTATGACCTCGCACCTGTGGTGCGTGCTCGAGACGTACGCGTAAAACCTGTACGTCGCAAACCTGCCGGCCTCGTCAAACTCGCCGCTGACAAACGTGCGGTAGAGCGTCTCGATGGCCTCCTTGTTCATGCTCTGGAGCCTCTCGTCGATCCTGCCCCTCTCCTGGAGCTCCGACTTGCACTGCCTGGCGACTAGCCTGAGCACGAGGTCTGGCAGGTTGTACTTGCGCAGGGCCGTGATGTGCGAGCTCTCCTGCGTCACGCCGAACTTTGGAAACCCCTTGTTTACCGTGCTCGGCGCACCCCCGCGGCCCGGCCAGGCGGCAATCCCCACATAGGCGGGCGCGGGGCGGCCCTGTCTGCTTATAATTGTTGGCGGCGCGCCGCGGCGGGCCCGCCTAGCGGCACCGCCCGTCAAAGCGTTAAATTCGGGGCCTGCGCGCCGCGCGCGCGACATGGCCGAGATCGGGCACGGCACGGGGCTGGCCAGGGAGGCCCACGCGCGCATCGCCGAGCGCGCAGCGGCGTACGCCGACCTCGTGGGCCGCCCGCTCTCGCTCTCTGAAAAGATACTCGTGGGCCACATGGAGGAGGCGCCGGCCTCGGACCTCGACGCCGACGCCGGCGCGTACGCGTACATGAGGCCCGACAGGGCGGCCCTGCAGGACGTCACGGGCCAGATGGTCATGCTCCAGTTCATGACGACGGGCCTCGAGAGGGCCGCGCTGCCGACGACGGTCCACTGCGACCACCTCATCAGGGCAAGGCTGGACGGCGAGTCTGACATGCGCGAGTCGCTCGGCGAGAACGACGAGGTGTTCAGGTTTCTCCAGTCGGCCGCGGCGAGGTACGGCTGCGGGTTTTGGAGGCCGGGCGCCGGGATAATACACCAGGTGGTCCTCGAGAACTATGCGTTTCCCGGCGGGCTGATGATCGGGACCGACTCGCACACGCCAAACGCCGGCGGCCTGGGGATGGTCGCCGTCGGCGTGGGCGGGATTGACGCCGCCGAGGCGATGGCGGGCCTCCCGTGGGAGGTGCGCTACCCGCGCAGGATCGGCGTGCGCCTTACGGGGAGCCTCGGGGGCTGGACCGCGCCAAAGGACGTCATACTGCGCGTCGCCGGCGAGCTCACCGTCTCCGGCGCGACGAACGCGATCGTAGAGTACCATGGCCCCGGCGCCGAGTCGATAAGCTGCACAGGCAAGGCGACCATAGCCAACATGGGCGCCGAGATTGGGGCGACATGCTCGATATTCCCGTACGACTCGAGGATGCGCGCGTACCTGCGCGCCACCGGCCGCGCCGACATTGCCGAGCTCGCCGACCAAAACGCGCGCCTCCTGCGGCCCGACGATGGCGCGCACTATGACCGGGTCCTCGAGATCGACCTCTCGGAGCTCGAGCCCCACGTCGTCGGCCCGCACACGCCAGACCTGGCGCGGCCCATATCTGACCTCGCTCGCGACGCGCGCGAGAACGGCTATGTCGACACGATATCGGCTGCCCTGATCGGAAGCTGCACAAACTCGTCGTACGAGGACATGACGCGCGCGGCAAGCGTCGCCGGCCAGGCCGCCTCGCGCGGCATCCGCGCCGCCGCGCCCCTCCTCGTCACGCCGGGCTCTGAGCAGATACGCGCGACGATAGAGCGCGACGGGCAGATGGGCACGCTGCGCGGCATCGGCGCGACGGTCCTGGCCAACGCGTGCGGCCCGTGCATCGGCCAGTGGAGCCGCCCCGAGCTAGAGCGATCCAGCAAAAACACCATAGTCACTTCCTTCAACCGCAACTTTCCCGGCCGCAACGACGGGAGCCGCGAGACGATGAACTTTATAGCGAGCCCCGAGATCGTCGTCGCGCTCTCGCTCGCCGGGCGCCTCTCGTTCAACCCGCTCACTGACACGCTAGAGGGGGCCGGCGGCGAGCGCGTCGCGCTGGGCGCGCCGCCTCCGGCGCGCGACGTGCCAGAGGGCGGCTTTGTGCGCGGCGACGGCCTCTATGTCGCGCCGCCGGCCAGCGGCGCCGGCGAGGTCGAGATCGACCCCAAGAGCAGCCGCCTGCAGGCGCTAGAGCCGTTTGCGCCGTGGGACGGCGAGGACCTCGTGGGCCTGCGCGTCCTGCTCAAGGCCCGCGGCAAGTGCACGACGGACCACATATCGCCGGCCGGCGCATGGCTCTCGTTTCGCGGCCACCTTGACAACCTGAGCGACAACATGCTCCTCGGCGCAGTCAACGACTTTGGCGGGCACGTCGGCAAGGGGACAAGCGTGCTGAGCGGAGGGCTGGAGCCGTTCCCGCAGATCGGCCGCGCCTACCGCGACGCGGGCATCAGGTGGGCGATCGTCGGCGACTCGAACTATGGCGAGGGCAGCAGCAGGGAGCATGCGGCCATAACGCCGCGCTACCTCGGCTGCGCCGCCGTGGTCGCGAGAAGCTTTGCGCGCATACACGAGACCAACCTCAAAAAGCAGGGCATACTCGCCCTGACGTTCTCCGATCCGGAAGACTATGGCAGGATAGCCGAGGGAGACGCGCTTGACATCACGGGCCTGGCCTCGCTTGCGCCGTCGCGGCCTGTCGCGTGCGCCATACGCCACGCCGGCGGCGAGTCCGAGGAGATTGCCCTGTCGCACTCGTACAACGCCACGCAGCTGGCCTGGTTTAGGGCCGGCTCGGCCCTCAACGTCCTCCGCGATCGCGCATAGTTGGGGGATGTGGGGCCGACCGGAATCGAACCGGCGACCTACGGGTCACTGCAGCTCCAAAACCACATCATCCCTTGGCGGTCAGCAGTTCAGACTTTGACCTCTGGAGCCCCTAGCGGTGATCGCTCGTCACTGTCGCCCTACCGGACTAGGCTACGACCCCACGGGAGCCCGCGCGCGGGGGCCGTGATTTAAGCCATTGGGGCCTCCCCGAGCGCGCGGGGCGCGACCGCGTGGCAAGACTTATTGGGCCGCGCCGCCGGAGCGCGGGCCATGCCGCGCGCGTCAGTCCTGGCCGTCGGGGCAATCCCCGTGGCCGTGGCGGTCCTCATAGCCGTTCCCCTCCTGGCCGCCGACCGCGTGCCGGCCACGACGCTGCTGCCCGGCGACATGGTCGAGTTTGAGCACACGCTGCGCCAGATGGGGCTCGCGCAGGGCCCGGCCGGCCTCGACCGCGCCACGGCCGTGCGCGTCCTGGAGATCGACGCCTCGGGAAACGCGAGGCTGCTGGCCACCGAGGGGGGCGTGACCTCCGAGCATTCCGCGCGCCTGGGCGACGCCGAGCTGCAGAGGCTTCGCGCGCTAGTAAAGGAGACGGGGTTTATGTCGATTGCCGCGCCGTCGTTTGTGGACGGGAGCCTCTCCGGCGAGCACGACCTGCACGCGCTGCGCGTCACGCTCAACGGCGAGGAGAGGCGCGTGCGCTGGTCAGAGGACGCCTCGGGGGAGGGCCCCGCGCCGCCGATCGTCATCGCGGTCCGCGAGGAGCTCGACGCGATAGCCGAGTCGCTGGCCGGCTAGCGCGAGTGGCCCAAAACCGTTAAATCAAGCGCGCCCCCGCCCCCGCGGCGCGGGGGAGTCGTCAAGCCTGGCCAAAGGGGGGCGCGCACGCGCCCCTTGGAGACGCGAGACTTAAGATCTCAATGGGTGATCTCGTCTCCTAGGAGTCCGTGGGTTCAAATCCCACCTCCCCCACAAAGCAGCCTGGCCGCGGGTGGCCGCGCGCATGGACGCGCGGCAGGCGGGGAGCCGGCGGGAACCCGCCCGCGCCGGCGCAAATGGTGAAAAAAAAAGGGTGTGGAGGCACCGCTAGAGGGAGCGCTTGGCGCCCCTCGAGCCCAGCATGTCATAGACATCGGGCATCGAGAGGACAAACCCCACGTGGATGCAGTCTCCCTTTTCGCAGTGCTGGCATGCAAGCTCTCCGCCGCGTATGGCGACCTCTATGATTCGGCCGCTGACGTTGTCGCGCAGTATGACACAGTCTGACTCGACTGATATGCTCTTTATGCGCGGCGCGTGCTTTGCAAAGGTCTCGTCCTTGAGCATCTGCTCCTCGAGCATGTACGAGACATACCCGGAGAAGCTCTTGACGCCCTTTCGGCTCAGGTTCTCCTTGCTGTTGGTGTAGGCGTCGTGGAACCTGTCATAGACGGCCTCGGAGACCGTGATCGACTTGAAGCCTGGTTTTGGCACTGTACTACCTCCTACCGCACCCCCCCGTACGGTGACTATATAACTATTTGCCGCCCTCGCGGGCGTGGGGCCGCCAACCGCTTTATACGCGGGCACCGCCGCGCCGGCCCGCCATGCGCGGGTACGACGTCGTGGAGCTGCGGCGGCGCCTCCTGGGCCTCCTGGACGGGAGCGGGGGGATGACCGGCTCGGAGATCGCAAGGGAGCTCGGGATAAGCCGGGTCACAATGTCAAGGCACCTTGACTCTTTTGCGTCCGCCGGCGTCCTGCGCAGGAGGCGCGCCGGCAACGCGACGCTCTGGTCGGCGCCTGACGCGTCGGCGAGGTTTGAGTTTCCGGCCGACTATGCGCGCGCGGCCTCCGAGTATGGCGCCGCGATCCTCGGCCTCGACCCTGACAGGGCCGCGGCTATCGTGGCCGCGTGCGTCGCGCACGGCGCCGCGCCGGCGCCCATGGCCGGCGAGGTTTTCGTGCCGGCGATCGAGGCGGCGGGCCGCGCGTACGCCGACGGCAAGGCCGGCAGGGCCGAGGCTGCGCTCATGCGCGGCGCAATCTCCTTCTCGATGGCCGCCATGCGCGGCGGCGGGGATCCAGAGCCGACGAGGCACGCGGTCCTCATGGCAGACGGCGCCGACGGCGCGCTGCGCGCCGAGGCCGCGGCCGCGGCGATGCGCATGGAGGGCTGGCGCGCGATGCCCATAGGCGACATCTCGGCGTCGATCGACGCGCTGCTAGACACCGACCTAGAGCGCCTGCTGGTGCGCGCGCGGGCCCCGCGCGGCGGGATCACCGCGGCGTTTGCGCTCTCCGAGACGGCCGGCGGCCTCGGGACCATGGGCAGCATCGTGCGCTCGGCGTGCCGGGGGGCAGCGCGCGGGACGCTCCTCTGCCTCTGCGGGCCGGACGGCCACGGAGTCGACGCCGACGCGTCCGTCAGGGGGCCGGCCGACGCGGTCCACTGGGCCGCCTCGCTATAGTGTTTGTGGGCCGAGTGAGATTCGAACTCACGACCTTTCGATCTCCGAGCGCTGCCTATCAGTCGAACGCTCCAGCCAAGCTGAGCTACCGGCCCACGGGGCCGGCGCCGGGGCGGTCCCTTTTAAGTCTAGTTTTGGCGCCACTTTATGGAGCAGCCCCTAGAGGGGTCAAAGTCGGCCCCCAGCGGGCGGCCCTCGAGCATGGCGGCTATCTTGGCCTCCATCACCCTCTCGGTGGGCGTCTCCTCGGGCCCCATCGCGTCGTCGATCCGCCCGTGAAAGGCGAGCCTCATCGACGAGTCAAAGAGAAAGGGGTCTGGCGTGCACGTCGCGCCGTACCTGCGCGCGACCTCTTGCGTCTCGTCGACTAGATAGTCAAAGGCGATCCCGCGCTCGGCGGCCATGGCCTTCATGGCCTCATAGCTGTCATCCGGATACGCCACGGCGTCGTTGCTGTTGATGCCCACGACGGCGACACGGTCGCCAAACCTCTCGTGAACCGCCTTTATGGCGTCTATCTTTGCCTTGACATAGGGGCAGTGGTTGCACATGAATATGACGAGGAGGCCCTCCCTGCCGGCATACTCGGGGAGCGCGTGCCTGCGCCCGTCGATGCCCATCAGGTCAAAGCCAGGCGCGGCGTCGCCCGCCTTGAGGGACCTCTGCGACTCTAGCAGCGCCATCGGCGCGCCGCGGCGGGGGAGGCAATAAAACCCTTGGGCTCTGGCCTCGCGCGCCCATGGGCACTGCCGCCCCTGCGCGAACCGGAGGGGGGCACGGGGGCCGCAGGGGCGCGCCTGCGGCGCCTGAAAGGCATAATAGCGCCGGGTTTTGCGGCCCGCGCGCGGGCTGATAGTATAGACTGGTAGTATACCTGCCTTGCACGCAGGGGGTCGGGGGTTCAAATCCCCCTCAGTCCACCACTCGACACTCTTGCCCTGGGGCGCCTGCGATCCGCGGCGGCCCCAATGGGTTTAAATAGCCTGGATCCACGGGGCGCGCCGTATGGCAAGCCCAGCAGACGGTTGGCCCGTATGGATCCCCCTCATCGTGGGTCTGGCTCCCGGCCTTGTGTACTGGTTCGTGATAACCGGTATGCGCCGGCGCAGATAGCCGAGAGGACGGGGAACCGCGTGCGCACAGAGCGGAACGGAGCATTTTTGCGCCCCAGCGCAAGGTGCGCCCTCGCCCTGGGTGCGATCACAGTCGCCCTGCTCGGGGCAGCCGGGGTCGCTCATGCCCAGAACGTCGACACCGAGCCCACCCTGGGCATACGCCTGACTAGCACGCAGCCTACGCACTATGTCGATGCCGGCGGCCACACGGTCATAGTCGGCGAGGTCGTAAACCTGCAGGACTTTCCGGTGGCCGGCGTGAGGGTCCAGGCGGGCCTCTATGCCGACGGCGCCGGAGAGCCCCTGGAGCTCATCGTGGGCGGGACGCTCCTGGAGGTCATCCCAGCGCGCGCGAGCTCGCCGTACGTCGTGCGCTCGGGCTCGCCGGGCCTGGACGTCGCCGGCGTCTCGGTCAACCTTCTCGGGTTTACGTCCTCGGCTGCAAAGCCGCGCGGGTTTGATCTCGGCGACCTGCGCGTCCTGGCCTCGGACACGCTCGTCGTCGAGGGCACGATGTCCGGCGCGGGCCTCGGCGCGTCTGATGACGTGGAGCTGCACGCGCTGGTCTATGACTCGTTTGTCCCGCCCCGCCTCCTCGGGGTCCACTCGGCGCGCCCGCTCGACGCCCTGGGCGCCGGGCCCGCCGGCGACGCCGACGCGATGTTTGCGGCCTCGTCGGCCGACGGCGGCGCGTCAGTCAGGTACGAGTTTTCGCTGGCGTACGGCGAGGAGGCCGCCATGGTCCGCGTCATCGCCGAGTCTGGCAGCCACTCCTCGAACGCCGCCGAGGCGCGCGTCATGCGCACGCCGTCCTCGCCCCTGATGATCCAGAACGTCTCGCTCGTCAGCGCCTCTGGCTCGCCGGTCACCATGCCGCGCGAGGGCGCCGAGTCGTACATACGCAGCACGATAGACGGGGGCGGCGCGGAGGGCTCTGAATACGAGTATATCGCGCAGGTGGTCCGCTTTGGCCACCTTCCGGTGATAGAGTTTGTCGGGTCATTTGAGGGCGAGATAACGCCAGCTGGCCTCGCGCAGCCGCTCGTGGGGTGGACGCCGCGCTCTAGCGGGCTGTTTTACATAGAGACGTACCTATGGAGCGCCGACGGCGTGCCGATCGCCGCGCAGGGGCCTGTCACGCTGCTCAACGTGGAGCCGCGGCAGTGAGCGCGAGCTCGCCACGCTTCCGGACCGCCGCCGTGGGCGGCACGTTTGACTCGCTCCACAAGGGCCACGCGGCCCTCCTCGGCGCGGCCTTTGGCGCCGCCGCCGAGGTCATCGTTGGCCTGACTGGCGACGAGTTTGCCGCCTCGCGAGGCAAGGCCCCGCGCAGCGCGTACGCGCAGCGCCTGGCGGCCCTGCGCGCGCACATTGGGCGCCACCATGCGGGCCGCGCGCACGAGATCAGGCGCCTTGACGCCGAGTACGGCCCTGCCGCATACGAGGCGCGCGTCGACGTGCTCGTCACGAGCGCCGAGACGGCCCACAGGGCCGCGAGCCTCAACGAGGCGCGCGCGGCCATGGGCGTGCGGCCCGTCGAGGTGATCGTGGTTCCCATGGCCATGGCCGACGACGGGAGGCGCGTCTCTAGCACGCGCATACGCGCAGGCGAGATAGACGCCGAGGGCCGCCTCCTCTAGGCGCGCGCGCGGGCCTGCCGCGGGCGCCCGCCGCAGGGGGATGGCCTAGCGCTTTTCGAGAGTGACGGCGTCGCCGTGGGCCACGGCCGACGTGATCGCGTGCGCGCCCTCGTGGACAGACTGGACAAAGTCGGCAAGGAGCGCGGCGTTCTCCCCGTCGGCGAGGATTACGCTGTGGGCCGACGAGTCGCGCAGGGCCACGACGCACTCTTCGCCAATGACGTCGAGGACCTCGGCGAGCGGGGCCGGCGCGCCGGCCTCCGAGCGCGCAAAGCCGGCGAGCTTTTGCGCCTCGTACGCGTCGCGGCAGCGCACAGTCTCCATCATTCTGCCATCATGTACGAGTCCAGGGCGCCGCGCGCCTCCTCGCGCCTCTGCTGGTGCGCTGCAAGGTACCCTGACGCGCGCTCTATGAGGATTGACTTTAGCTCGCCGGTGAGCATGCTGCCTGACGAGTATGCCTCGCGTATCTCCGCCAGCCTCGCGTCGTCTGGCTCGAAGAACATTCGCAGGTACTGGTACGAGACGTCAATGTCGGGGTTTCCGCCGAGGCGCCTGTGCTCGGCGACATCTGGCTGGCCCCCGGAAAAGGCGTACTTGTTTACCTTTTTCCTAATCTCTGATGGCGTGTCCGTGGTGAATATCGCCGAGTTGGGGTCAGAGCTGCCCATCTTGCCGCCGGCCCCCTGCAGCGGGGGCATCATGACATTGTGTATGAGCGCGGGCTTTGGCCTGCCTATGAGCGGCGCGACGTCGCGCGTCAGCCTAAAATGGGGATCCTGGTCCACGCCGAGGGGTATGAGCACGGGGGCGTCCTCTATGTAGCACATCGCCGACTGGATCGACGTGTAGAATATCATCCCAATGTTAGTCTCGCCGCCAAACCCAAACGTGGCCCTTGTGCTTGAAAAGTTGATGTGCTTTGCGACCTGCGCGGCGATGGGGTAGAGGCGGCGTATGTGCTCCGTGTCAATTACAATTCTCGTCCTCTTGGGGTCAAATCCGAGCGCGACAAAGTCCAGCGCGTTCTCGCGCGCGAGGCCGCGCGTGTCATCAAGGGTCAGGTCCCTCTTTGCAAAGAACTTTTCGTCGTCGGTCAGCTGAAAGTAGACCATGACGCCAAACCTGTCCTGCAGCCACCTCGCAAAGACCCACGGCACGAGGTGGCCAATGTGCGTCGAGCCCGAGGGCCCCCTGCCCGTGTAGACAAAGAACGGCCTGCCGGCCGCATGCGCGTCCAGTATGGCCCCCAGGTCGCGGTGCGAGAAAAAGACCCCCCGCCTGAGCATAAAGTGGCCCTCGCCGGCGGCCCCCTCGATCCTCGCGAGCATGGGGCCGTCTATCCTTTTCGTGCCAAACTTTTCTATGAGCCTGTCATAGTCTATCTGGCCCTCGACCCTCCAGGGCGTGACAACAAAGTCGTCATCGGGCATTGGAGCGCATTGCCCGTCAAGGTTTAAAAAGTCTTTTTGGGCCACCGGCCCCGATGAGACCGGCGCTGCATGACATCGAGAGGCGCATACTCGCCGAGCTGGCCTCGGCAGGCGCGGCCCTCGACGAGGAGGCCATCTCGCGCTCCACGGGCCTGGGAATCGACCAGGTCCGGCGCGGGACAGAGTGGCTCCGCCACAAGGGCCTGGCCACCGTCGAGGAGAGCCTCGCGCGGACCGTCGAGCTGGGCGAGGCCGGTGCCGCGGCGGCGCGCGACGGCCTGCCCGAGAGGCGCCTGGCCGAGATGCTGATTGACGGCCCTGTCCCGCTGCGCGACGCCGCCTCGCGGCTCGGCGACGAGTTTGGGCCGGCGATGGGCGCGGCCAGGGCGCACGGGTGGGTCAGCGCCGACGCCAAGGACGTCTCGCTGGCAGGCCGCGGGCCGCCGCCACCGTCGCCCGAGGAGGCCGTCCTGCGCGAGCTCGCAGGGCGCGGAACGGTCGCCGAGTCCGACGTTGCAGACCAGGCCGCGCTCGAGGCGCTCTCGCGCAGGCCGGGCATGGTCACCGTCTCCGAGGTGGCCGCGCGCAGCGTAACGCCGACGCGCGAGGGGGCCGACGCCGCCGGCGGCGCGCAGGAAGCCGGCGCAATCGACGTCGAGGCCGACGCGCCGGTGGTGTACCCCGCGCGCGCGCACCCGCTGCGCGAGGCGATCGCCGAGGTCCGCGAGGCGTTCGTCACGCTGGGCTTCTCCGAGGTCACCGGCGACCTCTGCCAGCCGTGCTTTTGGAACTTTGACGCGCTGTTCACGCCGCAGGACCACCCCGCGCGCGAGATGCAGGACACCTTTTACCTCGAGGGCATGTCGCACACGCGCTTTGCGGGCGCGCCGGCAATCTCGGCCGTCTCGGCCGAGCACAAGGCGCACTGGGGGCCGACGTGGTCGCCGGCCGAGTCGCGCCGCAGCGTGCTGCGCACGCACACGACATGCGCCACGCTTCGCCACCTCGCCGAGACCCGCCCCGAGCGCGCGCGCGCCTTTGCGCTGGGGAGCGTCTTTCGAAACGAAAAGGTGAGCTACAAGCACCTCGTGGAGTTCAACCAGGTCGAGGGCGTCGTCGTGGGCGCCGACGTCACGCTGCGCGGCCTCATGGGAATACAGGCCGAGTTTTACAGGCGCATGGGCATGGAGAGGGTAAAGTTCTGGCCGACATACTTTCCGTACACAGAGCCCTCGCTCCAGTCGATGGTCTACAGCGAGTCGCTCGGGAGGTGGATAGAGCTCTTTGGCATGGGAATCCTGCGGCCCGAGGTGACGCGCCCGCTGGGGATCCGCGGGAGGGTCCTCGCGTGGGGCGGGGGCATTGAGAGGGTCGCGATGCTCCGGAGCGGCCTCTCTGACGTGCGGGAGCTCTATGCGAACAGGCTTGCGTGGCTGCGGGGGGGAGGGGCCTAGTTGCCCGTAGTCGAGGCCGAGATATCGAGCCTTGTGCGCCTCTCGGGCATAAAGCGCGACGCGCTCCTAGAGTCGCTCCCGCACCTGGGCCTGGACATCGAGTCGTCTGACTCGAGGGGCGTCAGGGTCGAGTACAGCCCAAACAGGCCCGACTATGCGACCGAGTACGGCATAGCGCAGGGCCTCCGCGGGCTCGCCGGAGTCGAGGCCGGCTCGCCGCGCCTGCCGCTCCAGAGGAGGGGCGCGTACTCGCTGCGAGCGGCCAGGGCGCCGCGCGACAGACCCGCGATAACGGCGATCGCCGCGCGCGGGGGCCTGCTCGGGGAGCGTGGCGTGCAGCAGCTGCTCTCGATGCAGGAGGACCTGCACGCCGGCATTGGGCGCCGCCGCCGCGCCTCGTCGATCGGCCTGCACAACATTGACGCGATGAGGTTTCCCCTAGAGTACGCCGCGGTCAGCCGCGGGGAGACGATGGCCCCGCTGGGCTCAAAGCGCGTCATCACGCTCTCGGAGGTCCTCGAGACTACCGAGCAGGGGGCCGAGTACGGGGGCCTCCTGGCCGACGGCGAGCGCGTGCCGGCGCTGACTGACGCGCAGGGGACAGTCGTCTCGTTCCCGCCGATCATAAACTCGTCGCGCACGGCGATAACGCCGGCGACGCGCGGCATACTAGTCGAGGTCACCGGCATGGAGCGCCGCCACGTCGAGGACGCGCTCTCCGTCGTGGCCGCCACGCTCGCCGCCGCGGGGTTTGGCCTCCACGAGGTGGGCGTGTCGGGGGGCGGCAACGCCACGCCGCGCCTAGAGCCGCGGCGCATGCAGGTCCACGCCGACCTCGTCTGCGGCACGCTCGGCGTCGAGCTCTCGCCAAAAGAGATCGCCGAGTGCATCCGCAGGAGCCGCATCGACGCGACTGCGTCCGGCAAGAAAATATCGTGCTCGGTCCCGCGCCACCGCTTTGACATAATTGGCGAGATGGACCTCGTCGAGGAGGCCCTCCTGGGGCACGGCCTGGGCCGCTTGTCCCCCGAGCTGCCCGCGCAGGAGGCCGCCGGCTCGGCGTCCCCAGAGTCCTCGGGGATTGCCAGGGTCTCGGCATGCATGGTGGGCCTGGGCCACACCGAGGTCGTCAACGCCTCCCTGGTCGGCGAGCCGGCCCTGCGCGGCCTGGCAGACGCCGAGGTGGCGTCAATGCCGGCAGTGGCCTCCCCCAAGAGCCGCGCGCACACGACGCTGCGCCCGTCGCTCGTGCCCGGCCTCCTTGACGTCCTCTCGCGCAACGTCCACGAGTCGTACCCGCAGCGCCTCTTTGAGGTTGGGACGGCCTTTGCGCGCGGCGATCCCGTCGCCGAGCGCACGGTCCTCGCCGCGGCGAGCGCGCACTCGGCGGCGTCGTTCACGGAGGCAAAGTCCGCCGCAGCCGCGGTCCTGCGCCTCCTGGGCCACGATATAGCCACGAGGGCCGCCCCGCACGTAGCGTACGCCGCGGGCCACTCGGCTGACATTGTGGCCGGCGGGCGCGTGGTGGGCACCGTCGGCGACGTTCGCGCCGACGCCCTGGCCCGCCTGCGCATACGCGAGCCCGTCGCGGCCTTTGAGCTCGACCTGGGCCCTCTCTGGGCGCGCCCCGGCCCGCAGCCCAGAAAAAAGCGCGTCTACCGCAGGCGCGCAAGGCCCGGCCCGCGCAAGCGCGTCGCCGGGGCCGCCAAGGGTTAATTACACGCCGGCCCCGCCGGCTCGGCGTTGGAGCCGGACAGGGCCGCAAGGGACGCGCTGGACGCGCTGCTGGATCCCGTGACGTCGGGAATAGTGTCAGAGCTGGAGGGCGGCCCGAGGACGCTGCGGCAGCTCTGCGAGTCATCTGGCCTCGGGGCCGCCGAGATAGAGTCGCGCCTCTCGCCGCTCTGCGCCGGGGGCCTCGTCGTGGCATCTGGCGAGGGCCAGGGCGCGTCGTACGCCGCGGACGCCTCGCGCATCGACGAGGCGCTCTCGCGATCTGGCCACTTTGACGGCGCGATCGACATGGTCACAAAGATGGACTCGTTTCTCAACTAGGGCGCGCCCTGCGCACGGCATACACGGCCACGGTTGCAGCAAGCGCTACCATTCCGGCAATGATGACGTACGAGCCGGCGCTGGCGTACACGAGAACCTCGTCGCCGGGAAGGTAGCCGATGGCGGCGATCACCTCGGCGGCGCCCCCGCCGGCGTTCTCCACGGTGAGCGCGTGCTCGCCGGCGCCGGATATCGCAAAGCGCTCCTCGATGGAGCCCACGCCCTGGTGCGCGGCGCCGCCCCCCGCGAGGACGGCCGAGCCGCCGGGCCCGGCGATTCTCACGACAATGTCCACGCCGCCCCCGCCCACGTCGCGCACGGCGTACACGCCGCGCTGCGAGACGGCGGGGTCGAGGTCTGCGGCCACCGTGAGGGCCTCGCCTGTCCCGAGGACGCCGGCGCCCGTCTCTAGGCCGGCAGTCGCCGCCTGCGTGCCGGCGTACGAGAGGGCCAGGCCGCCTACCAGGACGGCGCCAGAGACGGCGAGCAGCGTGGCTGGCCTCATGCGGCGCGCCCGCGGCAGCCCACAGTTAAAGCTTGGTCGCGCAGGCGCGCGCGGATCGCCCGCACGGCACCACGCCGTCGCCCCTGCCCGCGGGCAAGGGCAAAAGGCCACTGCCCATGCCGTTCGTTGCGTTCTGCGCGCCACGCTTCTGGTGGCGCTCACGCAAGCGCAACTGACCTGATCATGTGGACAAGCAGGAACACCGCAAGCATTGCAACGGTAAATATGCCGGCAAACAGGGACCACTGCCCAAATATGACAAACTTGGCGACAAAGGCGTTGTTTTTCTGTAGGTCTCGTATGGCATTAATGTGTGCCCTGTGCATGGCGTCCATGCTTTCGCCGGACATGCGAGCAAATCTCCCCAGCACGGCATCGTCAATCTCGCCTTCCGCATCGCCCTTGGACGTAAAGTCGCTATAGCGCACAAGACTGCTTACCTTATGCACCCCAAGGGCGACGGCGGAGAACAACATGGCCGCGAGCATTGCTCCCATGCCTCCAGAGCCTAGGGAAAGAATAGGTATGGGCATTCCCAGAGACGCCCTGTCGACCTCTCCTATGTTGGTCAAGTCCACACCATACGCCTGGGAAACGCCAATCATGCCAACGGTTATGGCTGCAATCACTAGGGCGCTAGTCTGGAGAATTCCGCGTGCCTTGTTGCTGAGGTCTTCCGTGCCCCAGTGGCCAGCGCACACTCCCCTCCAGAGCATATTGGAAAATGCCTAACTTGCAGGCGTTTCGCGGGATGGCTCGTCAGACATGCCTAAAAGTACAGGACTTCGTCCCCCGTGCGCCTGTCGGGGCCATCCTTGCGCCTTGAGGGCACGTACGGCCCGCCCAGCGTGAGCTTTCTCGTCATGGCCATGCGCCTGCCGTCGTCGCCCTCCCCACATGCCTTGGGCGCGTCAACTGCCTTGGGATGATAGTCGATGGCGCTTCCAGAGAGCCTCCTCCAGATGATGCCCCACATATTGCGACTGCCGGCCATGTCTAGCGCCCTCGCCGCCTGTGGCGCCCATGTCCGCACGTGCCATGCCCTCCCAAAGTTAGCCTAGGTTAAAAAAGTTAGACTGGGCTAAATCTTTAATATGCTCCTCCTCCCGCGCGCGCGCGATGAAGACGGTGACTCGTCCCGTGGCCATGGCCGCGTGCGTCGCGGCCGTGGCGGCCATGGGGGCGGTCCTGCTGGTCCCGCAGGCGGCCACCGAGCCCGAGGAGCGCGCCTTTGTGACGCACTCGGGGGCAGTCGTGAGGACGACCGGCGAGATCCTGGACCCGCTCTACACGGCCTCGGACGTCGAGTTTGACCCGATGGAATACCTGCGCGAGTTCCACGGGGGGAGGGTCTCGGCGCTGCCAGACGGGCGCACGCTGCGCGAGTTTACGATCATAGCCGAGGACGACAGGGTTATGGAGATATCACCGGGCGTCTTTTACAACGTGTGGACGTACAACGGGACCGTTCCGGGCCCGACGATACGCGCGACGGAGGGCGACATCGTGCGCGTGCGCTTTATCAACAATGGCGACAAGGACCACACGATCCACTTTCACGGGATACACCCGGCCGGGATGGACGGCGTCTTTGAGCCCGTCGGGCGAGGCGGCGGCGAGTTCACGTACGAGTTCGAGGCGGCGCCTGTGGGCGTCCACCCGTACCACTGCCACATCATGCCCCTAGAGGAGCACATAGTCCACGGGCTGTATGGCGCGTTTATCGTGGATCCCGCCGAGCCGCGCGAGGAGGCCGACGAGATGGTCATGGTCCTCAACGGGTTTGACACGGACTTTGACTCGGAGAACAACTTTTACGCGGCAAACACGGTCCCGTTCTACTACCAGCACCACCCCATAGAGATAGGACTCGGCGAGCTCATCCGGATATATGTGCTCAACATGGTAGAGTTTGACCCAATCAACAACTTTCACCTGCACGGCAACCTCTATGACTATTACCCGACTGGGACGCAAAGGGTCCCGTCGGCGTACACGGACATGATAACGCTCTCGCAGACAGAGAGGGGAATCATGGAGTTCCGCTACGACTATCCGGGGCCATACATGTTCCACGCGCACAAGGTAGAGTTTTCCGAAAAGGGGTGGTCGGGGATATTCCTCGTCAGCGATGGCCAGTGATGCCGGCCCGCGGCCGGCCGTGCGCGCCGCGCAGGCGCTGGTTCCGCTTGCACTCGCAGCGGCCCTCGCCGTGTACGTCCTGGCTCCAGGTCCCGGCCTCGAGCCGCCGGGCCTCGTCGTCCTGCCAGAGATAACAATCGAGCAGGTCGAGTTTGCCGACGGCGAGATACGCGCAAGCGTGCGCAACACGGGACACGTCGACGTGAGCATTGCGCAGGCGGACGTCAACGACCGCATCCAGCCCTCGGCCGCCGAGCCCGGCAGCCGCCTGGGCCGGCTCGCGCAGGCGACGGTGAGGATACCATACGAGTGGAACGCCGGCGAGCCGTACGAGATTGGCATCACGCTGGACGACGGGACGCGCTTTGCGCGCGCCGTCGAGGCCGCGGTCCCGGCGATCACGGCCGACGCGCAGACGCTCTCGTACCTTGTCGCCGTCGGCGCGTGCGTGGGCGTGGTTCCAGTCGCGATCGGCCTTGCGTGGCGGCCGGCGATCGCGCGCCTGCGCTCGGGCGCGCGCGCGGCGGTCCTCGCCTTTGCCATGGGCCTTCTCGCCTTTGTCGCAGCTGACACGATGCGCGAGTCCCTCGAGGTGTCCGCCGAGTGGGGCCTCGACTCGGCATACAACGGCACGCTCATGGCAGTCACCGCCGCGGCCCTCGTCTTTTTGGCAATGCAGTGGGCGTCTGCGGCGATGCGCCGCGCCGGCGCGCAGGCGCCCGTTGCCATAGCGGTCCTAGTGGCCGCCGGAATCGGCATGCACAACCTCGGCGAGGGCCTTGCAATAGGGGCCGCCGCGGCCCTCGGGCAGGCCGCCTTTGCCTCCACGCTCGTCGTCGGCCTGGCCCTCCACAACGTGACCGAGGGCCTGGCCATCGCGGCGCCCGTGGCCCGCTCGAGGGTGGGCCTGGCAGGCCTGGCCGGCCTGGCGGCCCTGGCGGGCCTGCCCGTGATGGCCGGCACGGCCGCCGGCGCGCTGGCCTTCTCGCCGGCCGCCGCGGCTGTCCTCCTGGCCGCCGCCGCAGGCGCCGTGGTCCAGGTCATCGCCTCGATGGCCTCGTGGATGCGCTCCGAGGGCATCTCCCTCTCCGGGGCGCCCGTCCTGGCAGGCGCGGGGGCCGGAATGGCCACGCTCTATGCCGTCAGCGTGCTCGCCTAGGTGCGCACAATTTGGCCCGTTGGGTCAACTATAGTCCCACTCAATACATAAATACTTTGGATTGAGCCGATGGGGCGTTGAAGGGGACAACGGTGCGCACCCTGGCGGCCCTCGCCCTGGCCGTGGCCATGCTGGCCTCGGCCCCGGCGGCGGCCTTTGCGCAGACG
>RHFA01000096.1 GCA_003724275.1 Thaumarchaeota archaeon S13 | reverse complement strand
TAGGCGCGGATTTCTATATAGTCTATACACAAATACGACAATTTCACATATTATGTGTAGCAGGTATATATCCACTGCCGACACGCCCCATGCCGTTGAAGAGCGCAGCCATGGCAGCGGCGATCACGGCGGCCATCGCCGTGGGCCTCGCGGCTGCCGCGCATGCGCAGCTCGCCGCGCCTGACGCGTCGATGAGCTTTTCGATCGACGCCGCCGGCGCGACGTTTCCCTTTCCGCTAATAGACAAGTGGCGCGTCGAGTACGCCAGGGAGCACCCTAACGTCAGCCTCAACTACCAGTCGATCGGAAGCGGCGGCGGCATAACGCAGCACATAGAACGAACCGTCAACTTTGCGGCGACAGACGCGCCGATGAGCTCGGGCGAGGCCGAGCTCGCGCCAAACACGCTGCACATACCCGAGACGCTAGGCGCAGTCGTCGTGGCGTACAACATACCCTCGGTGCCCGACAGCGGCCTCCAGCTCGACGGGCAGACCGTGGCCATGATCTTTCTCGGCGAGATCGAGAGGTGGGACGACGAGCGCATAGCGGCGCAAAACCCCGGCGTGGCCCTGCCCGACGAGGCCATTGTGCCGATCCAGCGCTCTGACGGCTCGGGGACGACCTTTGTCTTCACGGACTACCTCTCTGGCTCATCTGCGGACTTTGAGGAGCGCATCGGCAAGGGCAAGAGCGTCCCGTGGCCAGGCGGCGTGTCATCCTCCGGAAACGAGGGCGTCGCCGGGACGATCCGGACCACCCCGCACTCTGTTGGGTATGTCGAGCTCGCGTACGCGTTCCAGACGGGCATGGCGTACGCGCACATTGAGAATGCCGACGGCACGGCGTACGTAGAGCCCACGATAGCGTCGATCAGGGCGGCGTCGGCAGGCGCGGCGGCGTCCCTGCCGCTGGCCGCCGAGTCATGGGAGGGCGTTAGTATCGTCAACGCGCCAGGGGAGAACTCGTATCCAATATCGAGCCTGACGTACCTGCTGCTGTACAGCGACCTCGGGGGCGTCGCCGACTCGATCGACGAGGCGCACGCGATAGTGCACATTGTGCACTGGATGCTCACTAGCGGGCAGGTTCACTCCGAGCCGCTCCTATATGTGCCGCTTCCCGAGGAGATCACCCGCATAGGGACTGACGCGCTCCAGTTCGTGACGCACAACGGAATGTCCGTCTGGGCGGCGGCGGCCGAGTCGCCGTACGGCGAGACCACGTCGTCGCAGGCCACGGGAGCCGAGGACAGGGGAGCCTCCATGGAGGGCGGCGGGTGCCTGATCGCGACGGCGGCGTACGGCACGGAGATGGCGCCGCAGGTCCAGGCCCTGCGCGAGCTGCGCGATGGGCGCCTGCTCGGGACAGAGTCGGGCTCGGCCTTTATGGCGGCGTTCAACGCGGCATACTATTCGTTCTCGCCGGCCGTCGCCGACCTCGAGAGGCAGAGCCCCGAGATCAGGGGCCTCGTGCGCGCGCTAATCACGCCCATGCTCCACTCGCTCTCCATAATGTCGCTCTCGGACGGGGGCGAGGCGGGCACGCTTGCCCTTGGATCCCTCGTGATCGCGCTAAACGCCGGAATGTACGTCGCCGCGCCCGCCGCGGCCGCATCCTGGGCATGGCGCAGGTCACGCCGCGGGGTGTGATGGGCCTCGCGCGGCGCCACGCGCCGTCCGCGGCGGTCCGCGTCTGACACGGCGTTTCGCATAGGCGCAACGGTCGCCGGGGCGTACGTCATGGCCGTGATCGCCCTCATGGTGTACGAGCTCGCCATGGGCTCGGCGCCGGCGCTCGCAGAGTATGGGCTGGACTTTGTGGTCGGCACGGACTGGAACGCCGTGGAGGGCCGCGAGTCCTTTGGCGTCCTGCCCTACCTGGTCGGCACGCTCATCACGGCGGCCCTCGCAATGGCCATTGGCGTGCCGCTTAGCATCGGCATCGCGATGTTCATAACGGACTCGCCGGCGCGCATCGGGCGGCCCCTCGGGTTTGTGGTCGAGCTCCTCGCCGCGGTGCCCAGCGTGATATACGGCCTGTGGGGCCTCTATGTCTTTCGCGGCCTATTTGTCGAGTGGGTCGAGCGGCCGCTGCACGACGCGCTCGGCGCGGACATTTGGCTCTTTTCGGCGGCCCCGTTTGGCCTCGACGTGCTCACGGCGAGCACCGTGCTCGCGATAATGATAGTCCCGACGGTCTCGTCGGTATCGCGCGAGGTCATGGCGGCTGTGCCGCAGCAGCAGCGCGAGGCGGCGTTTATGCTGGGCGCGACGCGCTGGGAGATGTTTCGCCTCGCGATATTCCCGCACTCGCGCACGGGCCTCGCCGGCGCGGCGATACTGGGCCTGGGCCGTGCCGTCGGCGAGACGATGGCAGTCACCATGCTAATCGGCAACGCAAAGGGCGCGTCTGCCATACCATCGTCGCTCTTTTCGCCCAGCCAGACAATGTCGAGCATTATCGCAAACGAGTTCGTCGAGGCCTCGCCGGCCTCGCTGCACCTGCCTGCCCTCATCGGCGTCGGCCTGGTCCTGCTCGCCACGGCCGTCTCGATAAACATAGTCGCGCACCTCCTAGTCAGGAGGATGCGCGTGCCGGGGGGCGGGGCCTAGGTGGACACAGCACGCAGGCGCGCCAGATACAGGGCCCTCTTTAGGCAGAACGTCCCGCGCCGCCTCGCAGTCGACAGGGTCATGCGCGGCGTGGTCCTCGCGTGCGTCATAGTCGCGATCGTCCCGCTAGGCAGCATACTCGCCGAGGTCATAGCCAACGGGGCCCAGGCCATAAGCATCGAGTTCCTCACGGCGGCCCCGGGAGCCGTGGGGTCTGGCGAGGGCGGCGTCGGGCCGGCGATCCAGGGAACGCTCGTCATTGTGGGCCTGACGTGTCTGCTTGGCGTCCCCGTGGGCATAATGGCGGGGATATACCTCGCCGAGTACGGCAGGGGCCGCCTCGCCGGCGCCGTGCGGTTCTTCACGGACGTGTTCATGGAGTTCCCGTCGATCGTGATGGGGATATTTGCGTTCTTTGTCGTGGTTCTCGTGCTTGGCCACTTTTCGGCGTGGGCCGGCGCGTTTGCGCTCTCGCTGATCATGTTTCCCATAATAGCGCGGACCACCGAAGAGTCGATGCGCCTCGTGCAGCACACGTACCGCGAGGCGGGAATGGCCCTGGGCCTCAAAAAGTGGGCCGTCACGGTCCGCATTGTCATGGCCGCGGCCAGGGGGGGACTCGTCACGGGCATACTCCTCTCCGTCTCGCGCGTCGCCGGCGAGACTGCGCCGCTCATAATGACAATCCTCGGGAGCAGCCAGTTCTTTGGAGGGTTTGGCGGGCCAGTCGACGCGCTGCCGCTGCGCATATGGCGCCTCTCGCTGCTGCCCTATGACAGCGCGCAGCTCTACGGGTGGGGCTCGGCCCTGGTCCTAATCACGATGATACTAGTCGTCAACGTGTGCGTGCGCTATGCGCTGATGGGCGGGCGGGCCTCGCCGCTGGGAATGCTCGCCAGGCGGCGCGCGGGGGCGCGGCCTTGAGCGCCGCCGGTGCGGCCCTCGAGGCCGCCGGGGCAGCCGCGGGCGCCGAGGCGCAGGCCAGCGGCGAGGTTCAAGAGCCCCCCGCTCCGGCCCTTGACGCCGGCGCCGGCTACAAGATGACCGCCGAGGGCGTCTCCGTGCTGTACTCTGGCAAGGAGGCGGTCCGCAACGTCACGATGGGCTTCAAGGAGCGCTCCGTCACGGCTCTCATCGGGCCGTCGGGGTGCGGCAAGACGACGTTTTTGCGCTGCCTCAACAGGATGCACGACATGACGCCCGGCGCCGTGGTGACGGGCAGGATAACGCTCGACGGCGTGGACCTGTACTCGCGCGACGTCGACCCGATATACCACCGCCGCAAGGTCGGAATGGTCTTCCAAAAGCCAAACCCCTTCCCGACAATGTCCGTGTACGACAATGTCGTCGCGGGCCTGCGCCTCAACGGAGTGCGCGACAGGCGCGCGCTCGACGAGATCGCCGAGGACTCGCTGCGCATGGCGTTCCTGTGGGACGAGGTGAGCGACTCGCTCTCAAAGCCGGCAGTCGAGCTGTCCGGCGGGCAGCAGCAGCGCCTCTGCATAGCGCGCGCACTGGCCATACAGCCCGAGGTCCTCCTCATGGACGAGCCGGCCTCGGCCCTGGACCCGATCGCCACGCAAAAGATCGAGGAGGCGATCGTGGACCTAAAGCGCGAGCTCGCCGTCATCATCGTCACACACAACATGCAGCAGGCGGTGCGCATCTCGGACTATACGGGATTCATGTACATGGGGGACCTGATAGAGTTTCGCGACACGCGCAAGCTCTTCACGGATCCGCGCCACAGGCTCACCGAGCAGTACGTCAAGGGGACATTTGGCTGAGATGGCCCGGCTCATAGACCCGCACATGCAAAAGCTCTCGATGCTGATGTCGAGCATGGGGGACATGGTCGTAGAGTCCGTGTCGCTCGCGATGGACTCGTACCTCGAGGGGGCAGACACGATGGAGCGCGTCGTGGCGCTGTCGGACTCTATACGCTCAAAGTACTATGAGGTCGAGGACCTCACGTTTGAGATGCTACTGCGCTTCCAGCCAGTCGCCGACGACTTTAGGATGATCCGCTCCTCGACGGAGATATCCTACGCGTTCTCGAGGTTTGGCAGGTACGCCTATGACATTGCGCAGGTCCGCGACATGTTTGGAGACCTGACCGAGTGCCGCAACGCCGCGCTCTACGAGGCCTCAAAAAAGGTGAGGCACCTCATACGCGAGGCGATACTGTCGTTTGCCGAGCTCGACGTGCGCCGCGCCGAAAAGATCCGCGAGGACGAGGAGTTTATCGACCGCATATACGCCGAGCGCATAGGGCACCTCGTCGGCTCGCGCGACACGCGGTGCGCGCTGGCCGAGGCCCTCCTCCTGCGCTACCTCGAGAGGATAGGCGACCACGCCGTCTTTATGAGCGACGCGGTCAACTATATCGTGACGGGCAAGCACCGGCCCAGCAAGGAGCGCATCGACGCGCGCCGCGCGCGCAGGGAGGCGTGGGACGGCAAGCGCTAGGGGCGGGCCTCCGCGCGGACGGCCGCCCACCGGTTATATTGCCTGGGCCGCGCCCGCCGGCGCATTGGGCACTGGTGCGATCGGCAGGGGGGCGCGCGCCGGCCGCGCCCTGCGCGGCGGCTCGCCGCGCAGGGGGCGTGATCGCATGCAGTCCCGCGCACGGCAGGGACTGGCCGGCATCGCGCCGCCGCGCCGCATGGCGCATTGGGGGCGGCGCCGCTGAACCGCACGGTCCTCAAGACAAAGGCCAGGAAAATGTCCAGGGCAAGGCTCAGCTCCAAAATACAGGACGGCCTGGCGTCCAGGTCCAGGGAAAGGCCGGCAACAAGGACAAAGCTAAAGTTTGTGGCAAACACGTGGATAAACAACTCGCTGGGTTCGTCTCGGACGGGCGTCATGGCGGGCAACCCCGAGCCTGACGGCGCGTCATGGATAGTTGGGCTTCACAGGGGAAAGCGAACCGGCCCTGTTCTAGGCAAGCTGAAAATTGACGGCAAGATGCGCATAGTCAGGGCGCCGTCGATCGCCAGGATCAAGAGAGAGCTGGGCCGCACAACCGCGCCAGGCCGGCGCATGCATGCCTCCCAGTTCACGGCTGGGGACCACTCGCTCACCAGGGGAGACTGCCTGGAGGGGTGCAAAAAAATCAAGGACGGCTCTATCGACCTGCTGCTGACAGACCCGCCTTACGGCATAAGCAACCAGTACGCCTCTGAGCGGCAGATACCGCGGAGGGTGCGCGCCAACGGGGGCGACTTTATCATGCCAAAGGGCGACTTTGGCGCATGGGACCACGACTTTAGCCCTAGCGGCTGGACCGACGCGATACTGCCCAAAATCGGCGGCTGGGCAGTCATATTTTGCGCGCACGTGCAGATAAAGGAATATTCGGACATACTAGACCGGCACGGATTTGTCGCGGTTGGGGCACTCGTGTGGCACAAGACAAACCCCGTGCCGTTCAACCACAGGTTCAAGCCGCTCAACGCGTGGGAGACGGCGGTGTACGGAAAGAGGCCGGGCACAAAGTTCAACGGCAAGTCCGTGCACAACGTGTTCACGTACAAGTCTCCGTCCCCGCAGGGCCGCATACACCCCACGCAAAAGCCCCTGGGACTCATGGAGGAGCTGATAGGGCTGCTCACGGACAGGGGCGACACGGTCCTGGACCCGTTTGCCGGCTCGGCGACGACCACGCTGGCCGCGATCAACAAGGGCCGCAAGTCAATAGCCTTTGAGAGCGACGCGGCGTGCTATGGGCGAGCCGTGTCGCGCCTCGGCTCGCACGTCCTGGCCTTTGGCTAGGGTGCCCTGCGCTGTAGCGGGGCAGGCATGGCGGCGCGCAGTTCCCGGCGGGCGCGGCGGCCCGGGGTCGCCACGCCGCGCCGCCCCCTCCAAGGGTTAAATAGAAACCGCGGATCGCCTCCCTCGCAGATGGCCGCGACAAGGATGGACGGCCTGGCAGTCGCCGGGGCAGTCAAGGAAAGGGTCGCCACGGCAGTGGCCGACCTGCGCGGGCGCGGCACGTCGCCGTGCCTCGCGACGGTCCTCGTCGGCGACGACGCCGCGTCGGCGACGTACGTGCGCAACAAGCACAAGGCGTGCGAGGCCACGGGCATACTCACGCGCGACCACCGCCTCCCTGCCTCGACGACGCAGGGCGAGCTCGACGCCGTCATTGACACGCTAAACTCCGAGGCCGCGGTCCACGGCATACTCGTGCAGCTCCCGCTCCCGCAGCAGGTAGACGAGTTTGCCGCAACGTCGCGCATACTCCCTCCAAAGGACGTCGACGGCCTGACGCCGTACAGCGCCGGCATGCTCGCCGTGCGCAGGCCGGTCCTGGCCCCGTGCACGCCGTCGGGGATTATAGAGATGCTTGACCACTATGGGATAGATGTCCCGGGCAGGCGCGTGTCCATCATAAACCGCAGCAACCTAATCGGCAAGCCACTCTCGCAGATGCTCCTCGCGCGCGACGCGACGGTGACCATGTGCCACTCGAGAACGCGCGACATTGCGCGCCACACGCGCGACGCCGACATTGTGGTCAGCGCAGTCGGCGACCGCTCGCGCTTTGAGCTGAGGCCGGACATGGTGGCCGAGGGCGCCGTCGTCATCGACGCGGCAATACAGCGGCACGAGGGCAAGCTCGCCGGCGACGCCGACTATGGGCCAATGTCCGAGAGGGCCTCGCATCTCACGCCAGTGCCGGGGGGCGTGGGCCCGATGACCGTGGCAATGCTCCTCAAGAACACGGTGACTGCCGCCTCGATGATCGCCAATGTCGGCACGTGAGAAAAAGTCCTCGCTGCGCGCGACGCTCCTGGCCCGGCGCGACGCGCTCTCGCACGACATGGCCACGATCTGCGAGGAGCGCGTCCGCAGGCGCCTCTCGCGCCTCGGCGCGTACTCGGGCGCGCGGACCGTGGCGCTCTACTGCTCGGAGGGCAGCGAGGTGCCCACGCAGTCCATCGTCCTCGCGGCCCTCTCCGAGGGCCGGCGCGTCTGCCTGCCTAGGGTCCGCGGGGAGACGATAGAGTTTGCCACAGTCAGCGGCCCCGGCGACCTCGTGGCCGGCGCGGCGGGCATACGCGAGCCCTCGCCGCGCTGCGAGGCGTGCGGCGGGGCAGACGTGGCCGTAGTGCCGGCCGTAGGCGTGACTAGGGAGGGCGCGCGCCTGGGCCGCGGCGGCGGCCACTATGACAGGTTTCTGGCCGGCTTTGGCGGGGTGTCTGTCGCACTGGCATTCTCGGTCCAGGTCGTACGCTCGGTGCCAGAGGAGGCCCACGACAGGCGCGTCGACTGGGTGATAACCGAGGACGCCACCTTTGGGCCCTAGGCGGCGGCGATGCCGGCCCTGCCAATGTCGCTGCGGCAGTACTTTGAGGGCCACGATATGCGCCCTGCGCGCGCATACGCCGCGCCCACGGCCTCGCGCAGCGTGCCGCCCAGCGCCGTGACTCCCAGGACGCGCCCGCCGGCCGTCAGGACTCGCGGGCCCTCGCGGCGCGTGCCGGCGTGAAACACGACCGAGCCGCCTCCGTCCTCGCCAATGCCGGCTATCTCCTCGCCGGTCGCGTGGCTGCCCGGATAGCCGCGCGAGGCGAGCACGACGCACGCGGCGTGGCGCGCGTCCCAGCGCATCGGCGCCATCTCGCCGAGCGTGCCGGCCGCGGCGGCCTCGACATACGCGAGCAGGTCAAAGTCCGCCCTGGCCATGATGGCCTGGCACTCGGGATCCCCCATCCTCGCGTTGAACTCTAGCACGTCGAGCCTGCCGCCGGCGCCGATCATGACGCCGGCGTACAAAAACCCGCAGAACGGCGCGCCCTCGGCGCGCAGGCCGGCAAGCGCCGGCTCGATGACCTCGTCCTGTATGCGCCGCGCCATGCCCTCATCAACATGGGGCGCCGGCGAGCAGGCGCCCATGCCGCCGGTGTTCGGGCCGGTGTCGCCGTCGCCGGCGCGCTTGTGGTCCTGGCTTGCGGCCATTGGGACGGCCGTCTCCCCGTCGCAGAGCGCTATAAACGAGGCCTCTGCGCCCTCGAGCCTCTCCTCCAGCAGGACGCGGCCCACGCCGCCGCCCATCATGCGCCGGACCTCGGCCTCTGCCTCGTCCGGCCCGCCGCAGACGGTGACGCCCTTGCCGGCGGCCAGGCCGTCGGCCTTTACGACGACCGGCCCGCCAAGGCGCCTCGCGTGCGCGGCGGCCTCACCGGCGTCATCAAAGGACTCGTGGCGCGCTGTGGGTATGCCGTGCCTCTGCATGAACTCCTTTGACCACGACTTGCTCGACTCTATGCGCGCCGCCGCCGCCGTGGGCCCGACGAGCGGCAGGCCAGCGGCGGCAAACCTGTCGGCGATTCCGGCCGCCAGCGGGGCCTCTGGCCCGACGACTGTCAGGCACTCGTTCTCGCGCGCAAAGGCGGCGAGGCCCTCGGCGTCGCCGGCGCCTATGGGGACACTGTTCTCGGTCCCGCCGTTGCCCGGCGCGACGTGGACCGTGCCGGCCCGCGGGCTCTGCGACAGCCTCCACGCCAGCGCGTGCTCGCGCCCCCCCGAACCGACCACAAGGACGTTGCCCAACGGCGCGGCGGCCTGCGGGGCGCCCATATATTCCAAGCACGCCCGGCCTAGCTAAATTCCCCAAACCCGCCGCTGCGTTTTTTCTGACCATAATGAAAAAATCCCCCGCGCGCGAGGCCGCGGCGATGGGCCGCACGGGGGCAGGGCGCCTGCCAGGCCAGACGTTCCACTCGGAGTGCATGGAGTACTTTGAGCACCTGCGCCGGGCCGGCAGGGAGGACTATGCGTTTGAGGACGAGTACTATTTCACAATGCCCGCCGTGTCGGGATACTCCTAGGCCAGGGCCGCGCCCCGGCTCGCCTGCTCGCGCATGCGCCGCCACGCGCCCAGGACCGCCACCCGTGCCGCAGGGCCATGCCCAACCCTGTGTCCTGCGCCCCGCTGCCTGCCGGCGAACCTCCACATGGGCGCAAGGTGGACAGCCACAAGCCGGCCTGCCCTGCGATCCTAGGGCGCGCCGTGATCACGGATGGGAGCCGCCGGCCTTTGGGCCTCTCGGGGCCCAATTCTCCCCTAGCCCCAAACAGCAGGCGCAAGTGTCAGGATCGTCGATTGCCCTGATGAGCTCCCTGACCCGTTCCTCTTGCCTCTCCTCTGCCTCCCTGCCCAAAACCCCCACCTTGCGGCGTGGCTATTTAAGGCCGGGCGCCGCCATTAAGTTATAAAATGCCAAATCCGCGCCGCCGCCGATGCTAAAGGTTGTTGCCGACTCGGGCGCGATGGCCAGCGGCGAGGTGGGCCGCCTCCTAGAGTCCGGCGAGCTGCGCGGCTCGGGCCTCATCGTGCCGGTCGCCGCCATCGACGAGCTGCACGCGATGGCCGCCACGGGCGACTCGCGGGCCGAGCGCGGCCTCGCCGAGATCGCCGGCATACAGCGCGGGGCCGCCGAGGCCGGCACGTCGATCAGGGTCGTCGGCGAGGGCGCGCCGCGCGGCGAGGGCGGCGTTCCAGACGCGGCGGCAGTCGCGGCGATCGTGCGCCGCATAGCCCTAGAGTCCGGCGCGACGCTGTGCACGGCCAGCCGCGCGCACGCGCTGGCCGCCGAGGCCGCCGGCGTGCCCGTGAGGAGGTGCCGGCCGCGCGAGCAGGGCGGCGAGCCGTGGTTTTTTCGCTACTTTGATGACACGACGATGAGCGTCCACCTCAAGGAGGGCCAGCCGCCGAGGGCAAAGAGGGGCAGGCCGGGCGCAGTCTCCCTAGTCAACGTCGCCGAGGAGCCAATGACGCGCGACGGGATGGCAGCTGCCCTCTCGGCCGTCGAGGCCCTCGCGGCGGCCTCGGGCGCCGACATTTCGCTGCCCGGCGCGCTCGTCGTCCAGCACGACTCGTACAGGATTGCGGCCACCTTTAGGCCCTTCTCGGAGGCCTCCGAGATTACGATCGTCCACCCGACTGTCGCGCTCTCGCTGGCCGACTATGACATGCCCGACGTGCTGCGCGAGCGCCTCGCCGGCGGGGCCGAGGGCATACTGGTGTCCGGCGCGCCCGGCTCGGGCAAGTCGACGCTCGCGTCTGCCCTGGCAAACCACTATCACGCCTCTGGCAAGACGGTAAAGACCTTCGAGTCCCCGCGCGACCTGCAGGTCGACGCGGGCGTGACACAGTACTCTAGGCTCGACGGCGACTTTGCAAACTCGGCGGACGTGCTGCTGCTTGTCCGGCCAGACTATACGATATTCGACGAGGTCAGGAGGCGCGAGGACTTTGAGGTGTTTGCCGACCTGCGCCTCGCCGGCGTGGGGATGCTCGGGGTCGTCCACGCGAGCTCTCCCATTGACGCGATCCAGAGGTTTATCGGCAAGATCGAGCTGGGCATAATCCCGCACGTGCTAGACACCGTGGCCTTTGTCGAGGGGGGCCGCGTGGGGGCCGCCTACTCGCTGGCCCTGCGCGTCAAGGTGCCCTCGGGCATGACCGAGCAGGACCTCGCGCGGCCCGTCATCGAGATCCACGACCTCTCGACGGGCGAGCTCTCGCACGAGATATACGCGTTTGGAGAGGAGAACATGATCGTCCCCGTCGAGGGCGGCGCCGAGCCGTCCGGCGTGGACCACCTCGCGTGCGAGCGCGTGCGCGAGGTCATGCGCAGGTTTGACCACGACCCCCACGTCGAGGTCGTATCTCCGGGCAGCGTGCGCGTCGCCGTCTCAAAGGGCAACATTGCGCCCATCATTGGGCGCGGCGGCTCGAACATCTCGGCGCTAGAGCGCGAGCTGCACGTGCACATTGACGTGGTGGAGGCCGGCGCGGGCCGCGGCCCGCAGCGCGGGGACACTGGGCGCGGCGGAGGCCACGCGGCCGAGGGCGTCGCCTTTGAGGTCCGCGAGTCGCGCGCGTTCCTGATGCTAGAGGTGGAGCGCGGCCACGCCGGCGACCACGCGGACATTTACGTCGGCGACGAGCACGCCGCGCGCTCGCGCGTGGACCACAAGGGCCGCATCCGCATACCGCGCCACTCTGGCGGCGGGCGCGAGGTCGCGCGCGGCCTCGCCGAGGGCAGCGTTCGCGTCGACGTCAAGAGCGCCTAAAGTCCCTGACGACCCTCGGGTTGGCCCGCAGGTATGTGACAAACTTGCGCAGGCGCCGCGCAGTCTTTGGGTTTAGGTGGTGCTCGGCGCCCTCGGCGTCGGCGTTTGCCGTCTTTGCGTCAATGCCGAGCAGCCCAAAGAACTCTACTAGCGTGCCGTGCTTTTGGCGTATGCCCTCGGCGAGCCTGCGGCCCTGCGGCGTGAGGTCTATCCCGCGGTACTTTTCGTGGCGCAGCAGGCCCATAGAGTCGAGGCGGCGTATCATGCCCGTCGCGCTAGGCGCGCTCACGCTCATGTATCTTGAGACGTCGATCGTCGTGGCGTACCCCTTGAACTCTACGAGCTCTAGTATGACCTCGAGGCAGTCCTCCATGCGCTCGGTTATGAGGGGCCTCTTGCCCCTGTTTACGGTCCGGATGGACTCTAGCCTCTTGCTCTTTCCCCTCGCCACGCGCGCGGCCCGGGCCTCCCGTAATTTAGCGCTTTTGGGCGCCTCGCGGCCCTTGTCACAAAATCTTGACCCATGGGTAGAGCGCGCCGATCACCACGCCTTAACTATATGGCCCGCCACGGGCGGGCGGCATGCGGGATCCCATGAAGGAGCGCCTCGAGAGGATACGCGCCACGGCCTCCTCGGCCCGCCGCCGCGCCGGCCTCTACTCGGAGATTGCGCGCATGGGCGACGGCGGCACGGCCAGCTCGCTGGGGGCCCTCCAGAGGGCGCCGGCGCCGGGAAAAAAGCTCCAAAAGGCCGGCTTTATCATGCTCTGGATACCCGAGCCCACCGGCGTCACCGTGGCCGTGGGCGCGCCCATGATACTCGCGGGCCGCTACCTCGACACAAAGTACAACGGCGCGACCATAGGCGACATCGGCAAGGGCGTCAGGGAGGTCTCTGACACGCTGGGCTCGATGGGGCGCCTCTGAGGCGCCCTGCGCGCCTATATGGTTTAAAGCAGGCGGCCCGCCGCGCGCGGGCAGCATGGCGACCAGGGCGCAGGTTCTCATACCAGTGACCATCGCGGCAGTCATCATTGGCGCGACGGGGCTGCTCACCATACCGGCCGACCACAAGGTCGACACGGCCGAGTTTCCGCGCGGCACGATACGCCTAGACGGGGCGCTCTTTGGCGTCCAGGTCGCCGACACGCCCCCCCTGAGGACGCGAGGGCTCATGTTCCAGGACCCCCTCCCGCTTGACGAGGGGATGCTCTTTGTCTTTGACGCGCCGGCGCGCCACTCGCTGTGGATGATGAACATGCAGTTTGCCATAGACATGATGTGGTTTGACGCCGGCGGGAGCCTCGTCCACATGGAGCTCGGCGTAGCGCCGTGCCAGAGCGCCCTCGAGGCGGCCACGTGCGTCTCGATCGCCCCGCCCGTCGAGGCCACCCACGTGCTAGAGGCGACGGCCGGCTTTGCCGAGGCGCACGGCGTGGGCCCGGGCTCTGTCCTCGAGATAGTCTCGGCCTAGGCGCGCCGTGAAAGGCGTGGAATTATCGCAGGTTATGGACAGTTTTCTTGCAATATCTGCACGCCAGGGCAAAAATATTGGGTCCATGGGCGCCATGGCGCGTGATCCCCGCAAACGCCTATGCGTAAATCCGGCCCCGGCGCAAGGCGGGCCGATCTATCCTTATATAGTTTCAACCCCCAACCCAGACAGATGACGTGCAAGGGTATCTGCATAAGGTACAAGGCGCAAAAGCCCGTCGGGAGCGGACGCTACGCGACGGGGCAGCGCCGGTGCCAGATATGCGAGATCTTCATAAAGTGGGCCGGCCTCTGGTGCCCGTGCTGCGGCTATCGCCTTCGCACAAAGCCCAGGAACCTCAAGTACAAGGCAAAACTGCGCGCGCGCGTCAAGGCCGACTCTGGCGCCGAGACGCCAGAGATAAAGGCATAGGCGCGTTGGGCGCAGAAGGCCACTCAGAGTCCACCGTCGAGGCCGCCGGGCGCAGGTTTCTCGTGCGCGTGACGGCCTATGAGAACGGCGCCTTTGTCTCCGTGCACGAGGGCACCGCGCGGATCGGGCCGATCACGGTCTCGATGCACGCCGCGCAGGCGCCCGTGACGACGCCGGTGATTCCGGCCAGGGAGGGGTCGCTCTTTATGAGGATGGTCGCCGAGGCCGTGGCGAGCCGCACGCGCGGAATAGCCGCAGTCACGGTGTCTGCCGCCGGCCTCCCGCCAGAGGCCTCGCGCGCGATCATGGCGCGTGTCATGGAGATGGTCTAGGTGGCAGACCTGCGCTCTTATCTCGCCGAGCTGCGCGCCGCGCGCGCGCTCCAGAGGTTTAGGGGGCCGGTCTCGGCGAGGCACGAGATAGCCGCCGAGACGGCCCGCCTCGAGGGCTCCTCGGCGGCCCTCTTTGAGGACGTGCGAGGGAGCCGGATTCGCCTCGTCTCAAACCTAGTCGGCACTCGGGCACGCTTTGCGATGGCCATAGGGGCAAAAGAGGCGGCCATCCACAGGAGGATATTTGCCGCCTCGCGCGCGGCCCGGACGCCGCCCGTCTCGTCCCGGACGCCGCCCTTTGAGAGAAACTCGGCGCGAACGCTCTCGGCCCTGCCCATAGTGAGGCACTTTGCAAAAGAGCCGGGGCCGTTCATCACCGCATCGACTGTCCACGCGAAAAACCCCGAGACCGGCGAGCAAAACATGTCGTTTCACCGCATCATGCCAATCTCGGCGCGGCGGGCCACGATACGCATGGTCGAGGGCCGCCACCTGGACAGGTGCTTTGCCGAGGCGCGCGACCGCGGCGAGGACCTTCGCGTGGCAGTCACCGTCGGAGTCCACCCCGCGGTCCTCATAGCCGGCGCCTACCAGGCGGAATGGGGCAAGGCAGAGCTCACGATGGCCAACGCGCTCTTGCGCGGCGGCCTCGAGCTCTCCAGGCGCGACTATTCGGGGCTGCTCGTGCCCTCGCACGCCGAGGTTGTCATTGACGGGCGCATACTGCGGGATGTCACGCACGAGGAGTGGATGGTCGAGATGCTTCGCACGTATGACCACAAGAGGAGGCAGCCCGTCCTGGAGGTGGACCGCATATGGCACCGGGACTCTGCCATCTACCACGACATACTCTCGGGGTACGGCGAGCACCGCCTGCTCATGGGGATGCCCGCCGAGTCAAAGGTGGACGGGCGCCTGCGCGCGGCGTTCCCGTCGGCGGTGCGCGCCGTCTCGCTAACGGGCGGCGGCTGCAACTGGCTGCATGCGGCAGTCGCGATCAGGAGGACGCGCGCGACCAGGGTGGAGAGGATCATCGACGAGACGTTCGCCGCGCACCGCTCGCTCAAGCAGGTCACAATAGTCGACGACGACATTGACGTAAACTCGGCAGAGTCCATCGAGTATGCCATGGCCACGCGCTTCCAGGCCGACAGGGACCTGCGCGTGGTCAGGAACGTGCGCGGCTCCAGCCTGGACCCGTCTAGCGACCAGGCCAGGCTGCGGACCGCAAAGCTCGGCATCGACGCGACGCGCCCCACCTCAAAGAGGCCAGAGGGCTTTGAGATCGCAAGGATACCCGGCCTAGGCTAGGCGCGCGAGCTGTCATAGCACGGAACGCAGAGGCGACCCTCGCAGATGACCTGCCCGGAGGAGAGGTCCGTGCCGCACTTGGAGCACTCTATGCTCATTTCAGCTCGGGGAGCATGCCGAGGTGGTCATACTCTGCCCTGTTCTCGTCGGTCCGTATGGCGTTCCCCGAGCCGACCCTGTGGCACCTTATGGCCTCGCCCAGCCTCCATTTCGAGCTCGCATCAAAGACCGTCGCGTACCGCACGCCGCGGCTGATGTTGGAGGCCAGCGTGCTGCGGTCAATGACAGTCCCCTCGCCGAGCTCGCCGCCGGTGTCCTCGTGCTGCATGACACGCTCAATCCTGCGTCCGGGCCCATACTCGACGGCCGAGACGAGATAGTCGGCCCACTTTTCGCCCATCGGCGGGGCGCCCGCCGGGGGGCCGTTATAAACCCAAAACCGCCCCTGCGGGGCCCCGGGGCGCCCGGATCGGGCGTGCGGGGGCCTCCCGGAGGCCAAAATGGTAAGCTCTCTTTTAGCTTGTTAAGCCACAAGTTTACACCCCCGCTATAATTACCAAAATGGCCCACGCCACGGCGTTGGCAAGCCAACCGTTTGCTCAAATGGCGGCCATCGCCGCCCTCGCGGCCATCGCCGCCCTCGCGGCGTCCCCTGCCCTAGTGGGGCCGGCCGAGGCCGACGTGAGCACACTGACAGCAAACGCCACGTCATATGCGGCCGGCGAGGCCATGCTGCTCAGCGGGACCGGCACGCAGCCCAGGGAGCCCCTGCAGCTCAGGTTTGAGACGCCGGCCGGCAGGGTCGACGACTGT
>RHFA01000100.1 GCA_003724275.1 Thaumarchaeota archaeon S13 | reverse complement strand
ACCATAGAGGCTATAGAAAAAAATTTCGAAATAATCTTAGCAAAGAATTGCCACACATACCCATGGCACCCTCATTTACAAGGTTTTGTGAAATAGGCCGTAAATTGATTAATCTTCACCTCAACTACGACGATAAGTCACACATAAAACACGGGATGGATAAACTTGGTAAACCAAAATTCGTTCCTAAAAAATTCACAAAAATTGCGTTTGGAGTAAACAATAATAAAACTTCAATATGTGAAGGTAAAACCACAGTGTTTGACAATCTTCCTAAGATCAAGTATAAGGTTGGTGGAAGAACCCCCATAGAATGGCTAGTTTACAAATACAACCGCAATGTAAATAGTGAATCCAGCATTGTAAACAATCCACTAGAATTTATGACTGGAGAAGAGGTAATTAAGTTCGTCTACAAACTAGTTTATGTAAGTCTCGAATCAGATCGGCTCATAGAATCTTTGCCCAAAGAATTTGAGCAGAAGATCTGGAAACCAGAAAAAATTGGGCTTGACAAATTTTCTCCAGAAACAATTATTGACTAAATTTCGACATAAAGGTGTTAGCTGTTGATACCTGTATAGTAATGCTCATCTTGCTACCTAAGCATATGTGCGAGTTTTGAAACGTAAACACCACACTGGTGATCCGTAGATCTGAACTGGCTTTAGTTTCGGAGTAGAAGCTTTGCAAAGTGTTTAGCAAGTTTTCAATCATATTATGTGAGTTTTGCACATAGAATTTTCTAGGCACAGTTGTACATGTCCCCCTCCCCCCGCCATAGATAATCGTTTGCAACGCTGACCACCCATTTTTGATAAGTGGCGTTGCCCCTGTTCAGAAATCCCGATAGACGATCATCGGGGTGCATTTGGCATGAACCGCCGTACGGGTGGATTAAGTGTCCTAATTTGCTAAAATTACCCATATTTTCGCGCCCTGTCAAGAAATCGTTTTTAGGGTGTAATTACAGGGGGGTGGCGTGGTCACGTGGAAAGCACGTCAAGAGGCAGGTAACGCAAAAGCGTCCACTCATGGCGAAATAATGGACAGGTGGGGAGAACACCCCTGCTTGCATTACATTGGTTTCACAGGCACGGAGCTTGACATCATATGAATAAACTCAGGGAAAATCATAAGAGCTCAAATTCACACGGTCTCGTGACGAAGGGGTGTAATGAAAGCGACGAGCTGTGTGGCGATACTCCTAACAACGACGCAGAAAAATGCTGCATAAGTATATCAGATTTAGATCAACTCACAAAAACTACTTGTAACTATTTGATCAAAAAAGGATTTGTAGAACTCTACCCCCCACAAGCTGAGAGTGTCAGTCAAGGTCTTCTTGAGGGTCAAAGTATCCTGGTTTCGGCACCAACTGCAAGCGGTAAGACGCTTATTGCGCTCTTGGCAATTATGTCGTGTGTTTCACGTAGTGGAAAAAAGTCCATATACCTTAGTCCGTTACGTGCGTTGGCCCGCCGACATTATCGTGCTCACCAACGAGCGCATGGACTCGCTCATGCGCCACAGGCCGGCGTGGATGTCGCGCGTCGGCCTGGTCATATCCGACGAGATACACCTGATCGGCGACGCCGACAGGGGGCCGGCCCTCGAGATGGCCATCGCGCATGCGCTCTCGGCAAAGAGTCCGCCGCAGGTCCTGGGCCTCAGCGCGACGGTGTCAAACGCCGGCGAGATAGCCGAGTGGCTCGGCGCCGAGCTCGTCGAGAGCTCGTGGCGGCCCGTGCCCCTCGCCGAGGGCGTCTATGACGGCGGGAGTGTCCACATGGCCGACGGGTCGACCCTTGATGTCGAGTCGTCGATCCGCGGGCCGGCAGTCGACATTGGCGTCGGGGCAGTAGCCGACGGGGGCCAGGCCCTCGTGTTTGCAAACACGCGCCCGCTCTCCATGTCGATGGCGACAAAGGCCTCCACGGCCGTCGAGCCAATGCTCTCGCGCGAGGCCGCCGCGCGGCTCAAGGACGCCTCGGACAGGATTGTGCGCGAGAACGAGAGGACAGAGGCCGTCAAGACCCTCGCCGACCTTGTCAAAAAGGGCGTCGCGTTCCACCACGCTGGCCTGAGCCAGCCGTGCCGCAGCGTGGTAGAGGAGGAGTTTCGCGGAGGGGCCATACGGCTGGTCACGGCGACTCCGACGCTTGCCGCCGGCGTAAACCTGCCGGCGCGGCGCGTCGTCATATCGTCGCTCATGCGATTTGACATGAGGCGCGGCATGGCCCCGATAAGCGTCCTGGACTACAAGCAGATGTCAGGGAGGGCGGGCCGGCCCCAGTACGACGACCGCGGCGAGGCCATAATCGTGCCGGGCAACGCCGGACCCGAGATGGCAAGCGGGTACATTGGCGCCGAGCCCGAGCCCGTAGAGTCGCAGATGCTCAACGCGCGCGCGATGCGCATACACACGCTTGGCCTCCTTGTCATACGCGCGGCCCTCAAGAGGTCCCAGATAACGGACTTTTTCATGGGCACGCTTGCCGGAAGGCAGCTGTCAAAGTCCGAGATTGACCGCGAGGTAGGCTCGGCGCTGCGCGTGCTCGCCAAAAAGGGAATGGTGAGCTCGAGGGGGGCCGGAGCCGCGGCGAGGCACATTGCAAGCGACCTGGGCAGGCTAGTGTCAGAGCTCTACCTGGACCCCGACACGGCTACAGAGTTTCTCGAGCTGCTCGACATGGCGTCAGACAAGCGCGACCACACGCTCGGCCTCGTGCACGCGATAGCAGAGTGCGGCGAGTTTTACCCAAAGGCCATGCCCCGCGAGCGCGACCGCGAGAACGCCGAGGGCCTCCTCGACGAGCACGGCGGCGAGCTCGTGTACGAGGTCTATTCCAACGAGATTGCAAAGTCGACGCTCGCGCTCAACGCGTGGGTCTGCGAGGAGACCGAGTCGTCCATAGCCGCCGCGCACGGCGTGGAGTCCGGTGACCTGCACCGGATGAGGGAGAGGGCCGCGTGGATTGCGCACTGCCTGGCGAGGATCGCCGCGCACGAGGGCAAGACGGGCCTCGCCTCCGAGGCCGACGAGCTCGAGAGGAGGCTGGCGTATGGCATACGGCGCGAGCTCATCGACCTCACGAGGGTGAGGGGCGTGGGCAGGGTCCGCGCGCGCGAGCTCTACAGGGCCGGCTATCGCGACAGAAAGTCCCTTGCCGGGGCCGACGCGCGCAAGGTCGGCAGGATTAGCAGCATGGGCAAAAGGGTCGCCGAGGCGATAATAGCGCAGGCCGGCCAGGCGGGGGCGCGGCGGCGCTGATCGGCTACGCCCTGGCAGGCCTCCTCGCCGCCGGCGCCGCGGCCGCAGTCACGCTGGCGGCCATGCCGCCGCTCATCGCTGCCCTGCGCGCGCGCGGCATGGTCGTCCCCGACGCGCACAAGGCGCCGGGGACGACGGTCGCGCGGCCGGCAGGGCCGGCCATACTGGCCGGGTTTGCCGCCGGCGCGCTGGCGCTGTACGCGCTGTATCCGGCCGACGCGCTGCTTGCCGCGGTCCTGGCGGCGGCGGCGGCCTTTGGCGTGGGCCTCGTCGACGACCTGCGGACCATGGGCGGCTGGTTCAAGCCCGTCGCGCTCGTCGCGGCGGCCGTCCCCATACTGCTAATCGGCGCGTACGACACGGACATGGCCTTTCCGCTGTTCGGCGAGGTCCACATACCTGTCCTCTATGTCGGAGTCATAGTCGCCATGATGGTCGTCATGGGCAACACGATAAACTCGATAGACGTGCTCAACGGCGTGGCCAGCGGCGTCATGGCGATATCCGGCGCGGCCCTCGCCGTCGCCCTCGTCATCATGGGCCGCCATGACGCCGCGGCCGCATGCGCTCCGATCGTGGGAATGTCAGTCGCGCTCTGGCGCCACCACCGCAGCCCTAGCCGCGTGTTTCCCGGCGACTCTGGTGCCCTGGCCCTGGGGTGCATGTACGGGGCCGTCGCCATATACGGCGGCGCCGAGGTAGTCGCGGCGATAATCATGCTGCCGGCGATCACAAACTCGTTCCTCTTTCTCTCTAGCATGAGGCGCATAGTCGAGCACAGGGAGGCCGCAAGGCCGACGAGGGTCCTCCCCGACCTGAGGCTAGAGGCCACGGATGACGCGCGCGCGCCAGTCACGCTAGTCAGGCTGCTCCTCATGGGCGGGCCAATGTCCGAGCAGGCGATCGCGCGCGCGATACTGCGCCTCTCTGTGTTCTCGGCGTGCCTGGGCGTCGCGACTGCTGCCGTGTCTCAGGCGGTGATGGCATGAGGCACGCGCGCGTGTACACGCTCGTCATCGTGATGTGGGCGCTGATGATCGCCGGGGGCGGCATTGCCGTAAACGTCCTCGGGCCCCTCCACGCGTCCGACGAGGCCGGCGAGGCCGGCGTGTCTGCCGCAAAGGCCGCAGTCGCCGTCGGCCTCGTCGTGGCGTGGGTCTGGGTGCTCTCTAGGATAAAGTCGGCGATATTCTCGCGCCGGCGGGCCTAGTCGCCGCGCGCGCGGATCTTTTCTGGTAGCGACTCGCGGTTGCGGGCCAAAAAGTCCGAGTCTAGCTCTGCGTCGCGCAGGCCGTCCGGCAGCATCACAGGTATGCCCTCGACTATCGGGTAAAAGCGCGAGCACTTTGTGCAGTAGAGCGCGCCCTCCTCGACCTCGTCGCCGGACTCGGAGCAGGCGTGGAGCTCAAGGGGCGCATGGCGGTCCTCCGGGCACGCGAGCACGTCGAGCATCTGGCGCCTCATCTCTGGTCGAGATAGACGGGTGCGCCCGTATTTATGGATACGAGTATGGCCTCCATGACGTGGGCCAGGGATGAGGGCGGGGGGAGCGAGGCACGAGGGGGCGAGGCGGCCTTCCACGTGGAGTGCGCGCGCCACCATGGGGGGACATCTGGGATGCCCCTTACGCCAGACCATCTAGTGGGAGGCCAGGCCGGCGCCTCCCCCGTCTCTAGCTCTGCCAGCATGGCCGGCAGGTATCGGCCTAGGCTGCCCTCTTTCCATTCCTCCGAGTCATCCCCGTCCTCGTCCCTGCCTTCAGAGCCGTCTATGAGCAGGCCGCCACAGGCCATGCCGGCTGCCCAGCTCGAGTCGATCGTCCCCCCTGCCAGGCTGGCATTAGTCAGGTGCCCGCCGTGTCCGGAAATGTCCACCCAGGCGTAGGCAATGTCCGGCGGAAGGGCGCGTATGACGCAGCCCACCTGGGGCAGCGAGTCAATGGACAAGAGGGCCGCGCGGCCCCCTGAAAAGCGCATCATTATCGCCGTGTGGTCTGCCACGCCGAGCCTGTGGCCACCCTGCGCGCCCGCCGGGACATGACCCTTTGCCCCCTCGTCCTCGTCCTCGTCCTCGCGCGGATCCGGGCCCTCTGGCACGCTCGCAAAGACTGCCTGCGGCGCCTCGTCAAACGTGGCCGTAGCGACGTCTGCGGCCAGCGCGCAGACGTCCAGCCCGCAGGATCCATGGCCAAGCCGACGGCGTTGTGAAGATCCCGACTCTTGGGCGTCCGGGCCGTAGGTGTACTCGGTCACGGTCGCGGCAACGGACACGTGACCCTCGGCATAATCGCGCACTCCGGCCATGACGGGGGCAAAGCGCGCAAGGTGGCTCCCGCAGCGCAGCCTCACGCCCGAGCGCGCGGCGGCGCGCTCGAGCGCATCCCACTCGCCTGGCCCGCAGGCGTTTACGTCATAGACCATCGTGTGCACGCCGCGGCGGACGAGCTCCGTGGCCAGCGCGGCGGCGCCAGGAACATGGCCAATGACGGCCGCGCCGCCCTTGCCGGCCGCGTCGGCCACGGCTCCCGCACCCGAGTCTGCGGCCAGCGATGTGGCGCCCTGCACCGCTATTATCCCAGGGGGCTCAACGTCGTGCGACCTCGCCCCGGCCATCCACTCCAGACCGACAAGCGCCAGTCCCATTCAGTACACCGCCGTGAGCCAGCCCGCGTGCGCGCCATCGCGCCCCATGACTGCGTCCTCGTAGGCGCGCATGAGGGACCTCGTCGCCTTGCCGGGCCTGCCGTTGCCGACCCTGTGGCCGTCGACTGATATGACCGGCGTGACCTCGGCGGCCGTGCCCGTCAAGAATATCTCGTCGGCCACATAGAGCTCGCTGCGCGCAATGTCGCCGGCGCGCGCGCTCATTCCCGCATCAGAGGCCAGGCGCAGCACGCAGTCGCGCGTGAGGCCCTCGAGGGCAGACGAGGCCAGCGTCGGCGTGACGAGCTCGCCGCGGCGCACGACAAAGACGTTCTCGCCGGGCGCCTCGCTCACGAGGCCGCGCGAGTCGAGCATGATCGCCTCGTCGTGGCCGTTGCGGTGGGCCTCCTGCGTGGCGAGTATCGCGTTTAGATAGTTGCCTCCGGCCTTTGCCATGTGCGGCGTCGAGGCGTCCGAGAACTTTTTCCATGACGAGACGCCCACGCGGACCCCCGAGGCCGGAAAGAGCCTCGAGGCGGGGAACGCATAGACGGCCGTGTGGACGGGGGCGCCCGGCGCTATGTCGAGGTTTATGCCGTGGTCGCCGACAAAGCAGAACGGCCGCACATAGCACGACTGCCTCAGGCGGTTCCTGGCGCACACGCCCAGGACCGCCGCGGCGACCTCCTCGGCGGTGTGGCGCGGGGACATCGAGTAGAACGACGCCGACTCTAGGAGGCGCCTGGCGTGCTCGGCGAGGCGCACGACATTGAGGTTCTTGCCGTTCCAGTAGGCCCGAATCCCCTCAAAGACCGACGTGCCGTACTGGAGCGCGTGCGTCGTGACTGGCACGCGCGCGCGCGCGAGGGGCACGTGGCGGCCGTCGAGCCATGCAGTGGCGCACGGGGTGAACTTCAATGCGCGGCGCGCGCGGGCCGAGGCGTAATTAACGTATGCGCAGGGCCGCGCGGGCGCGGCCCCCCTGGCGCCGGCGACGCAGGGGCGCGCGCGGGCCTGGTTCCGCCAGTGCCTGCCATGGGGGCGGGCGCCGGGGCACGAGACGCGGCCGCCGCCCCACGGCGTTTGGGCTGGCCGGCAGCTCATGGACTTAAATATGACACGCCTCCCTAGCCCCCCATGGTGGCGCAAGAGCTGCATGGCGAGCCAGTGGGCGGCACCCTGGCCTCCGGCTATATGGAGAGGCAGGAGGCGATCTATAGGGAGCGCGAGGGCGAGCTGCGCGCTAGGCACCCCGACGAGTTCATTGTAGTCTGCGGCGACGAGATCTTTGTTGGCCGGAGCATTGGAGAGGCGGTGTCAAGGGCACACGCGTCACATCCCGGCAAGGCGTACTTTTCTAGCATGCTTTATCCGCCCGTCGGGCGGGGGAAGGGGCCGGACGGCACGGGAGAGGCGCAGTCTGTGCCCAGCGCAGCCTTTGAGGCCGACCTGGCCCTGCAAAGGGAGGCGTTTATGGAGCGCGAGGACGAGCTGCTCGCAGAAAACCCCGGCAAGTCAATAGCGGTCTGCGCGGG
>RHFA01000079.1 GCA_003724275.1 Thaumarchaeota archaeon S13 | reverse complement strand
GCGCACTGGGACGCGTCGTCGGCGGCGCCAAGGCCCCTGTGGCGCGCGCCGGGCGCCGGCACGCGCGAGACGCCAAATAGCCTGCGCCTAAAGCGAGAAAAGAACTGCGGGACATACCCGACTGACATTGCGCCAAACGTGTCGCCGTGGTAGCCGCCCTCGAGGGCGACTATGGCGGCCCTCGAGCGCTCGCCGAGGTTTTGCCAGTGCTGGACGGCCATCTTTGTGGCCACCTCCATGGCAGTCGAGCCGTTGTCCGAGTAAAAGACGCGGGCCATGCCCGGCGCGACGGCGACGAGCTCGCGCGCGAGGCGCTCGGCCGGCCCGTGCGTGAGGTTGAAGAGCGGCGAGTGGGCAAGCGTGGAGGCCTGCCTCGCCATGGCCCTAGAGAGCTCGCGCCTAGAGTGCCCCCACACGTTGCACCACATCGAGGCCACGCCGTCGAGGAGGCGCGTCCCGTCGGCGCAGACGAGGCTCATGCCCTCCCCGCGGACAACCTCGTCAAAGGCCCCCCACTCGCGCATCTGCGTGTTTGGGTGCCACACGCGGCCCTGCGCGCGCCGGCCTGCGACCCTGGCCATGCGGCCCGCGGCCCGCGGGCGCACGTATAAAGGGCGCGCGCGCGGGTCAACGCGGCGTGCACCCTGGGCCAGCTCCCGGCAAATTGATAGCTCTATATCATGCCCCCCGCGGCGCCCCGCCATGCCGGCGGCAGGTGCAAGAGAGGGGACAGGGGCGGCCTCGCGCGCGCGGAGGCGGCGCGGGTACAGCTGGGAGGGCGCCATATCGAGGCGCTTTAACGCCCTGGAGGGCTGGAGCGCGTTTCGCCTCGGCTCGCCGAGCGCCGAGCTGCCCGACGTGCTCGCGCTCAACCCAGCGCAGAGCGCGGCCTTTGTCATGGAGGCAAAGTCCGGCACGACCAACCGCCTCGTCGTGCCGGCCGAACAGGTCGAGCGCTGCCTGCGGTGGGAGCAGGCCCTCGGGCCGTACAGGGTCCGCAGGGTCGTCCTGGCCTTCAAGTTTCTCTCAAAGAGGCGCGTCGCTCGCGGCGAGTATGACGCAAGAAAGCTGCGCGAGTACTATAAGGAGTGGGACGTCTCCGTGCGCCCCATAGAGTGCGTCTGCCACTATGACGGCTCCACCTATGGCCGGGACGGCGGCGAGCGCGTGGCCCTGGACCTCGGCGAGTGCGACGTGCCCATCGCGCGCGCGCGCGCCGCACAAGGTATTTAGAGCGCGCGGGGCGGGCCGCCAGAGCAATGGCGGGGAAAGCTGGGCGCGCCGGGCTAGGCCGCCTGCGATCGCTCGTTGGCCGCGGCGGGGCGGCCCCCGAGGAGGCCCCTGCGGCGCAGGAGGCAGGCGCGGGGCCGGCGGGGGACGTGGCGCGCGCGCCGCCTGCGGCGCCAGGGCGCGAGGGGCCGGGCCCCACTGACGTGGCCGTCAGGGAGATACTCGGCGGCGACGAGCGCAACGCCGAGTTTGAGGAGTTTCTTGACGAGCGCATCCTCGTGAGCCGCGACGCGCTGGGGAAAAAGGAGATGAAGATAAAGGTCGTCGAGGTGACCGACGAGCACCCCCCCTCAAAGTGGAAGCTCGGCGACAGGGTAAAGGCCCGCCGCATACTCGTCACGATAAAGCACCTCGAGACGATGAGGGTCGAGGAGGCCGAGTTTGACATCGAGGCCATAGAGCGCGAGCTCGCCGAAAAGCGCCACTATACGTCATCTAACCGCTGGATACCCACCTCGGAGATCAGGAACGGCTATGTCCTCAAGTCCAGGCACATGCCCCTCATAAGCGACGCCGTGGCCCTCGACTATATCTCGTTCTAGGCCCCGGCGCGAGCCCTCCCGCGGCGGCGGCAAAAGGGTTTTAAGGCCAGATCCCGACCCCTGCGGCGTTGATCACAAAGCAGATCACCGTCAACGGCAACACCTACAAGGTCATCCTGACCGACCAGGTCATAAGCTATGTGAACTCGCTCAAGAGGCTCTACGAGAACACGTCGTACGAGGACCCCGAGACCTTTGAGCAGGTGAGCTCCGAGATAGCCGCGACCGTGGGCGAGATCGCCACGGCGATCGACCCGCCGGCCGACGAGGGGGACCTCGACGGCATAATCCAGGAGATAATCCGGTCAGTGGACAGCAGGGCCGCCGAGATGGAGCAGCAGCTCTCAAAGAGCCGGTCCTCGCGCTGAGCGCGGCGGCGCCACGCCGCGCCTGGCGGCAACAAGTTATATCCGACCCCTCCGTGGGGCCGGCGACATGGGCAGGGGATGCGAATGCGGCATATGCGGGCACCACTCCGAGGAGGAGTGCGTCCGCATGGAGTGCGTGTGCTGCTCCAACTTTCACGCGAGGTCCGGGCCGCGCCAGGTCGCGGCCTAGGCCCCGCCTTTTTGGTAACACGAGCACCTGCGCGAGGCGTGGCGGTGGCAGCCGAACAGGCGGTGGTCGGCGCACCCGCACAGCGGGCACTCCCTAGCCACCGGCGGCCCCCCGCAGGTCGTCCATCATGCCGCGCTCGCCGAGCGACTCGGCGATCTTGAGGCCGATCGCCCTGATGCGCGCCGTGTCGGCGGCGTACGTCGCCGCTATGAGGCCCAGCTCGCGCGTAAAGTCATAGCCGGACAGGTAGCGCTCGGCGTGGCCGGCCAGCGCCGAGGCCGTGTCGCCTGCGGCGCCGGAGGCCTCGAGCGCGCCGGCGAGGCGGCCCATGGCCTCGCGTATGCGGCCCCACTCGGCGGCGACGTCCCCTATGGTCGCTCGCGGGTAGGCCATCCCGACCAGGGCGTCGTGCGCGCGCACGACGTCAGCCGCCGCGGCCATCGCGTCGTCCCCGACTGGGCCCATCGGCGCGGCCCGCGGGCCGCCGATGCTATAAAGCCTGCCGCGGGCCGCGCACTCTTTAAATTGCCGCGCGCGGCGCCCGCGCGCGCAGATGGCACGGGGCGCACGGTTGCGGTGCATTGACGGCTCGTGCGCCCTAGAGTACCCGATCAAGACGGCGGCGGTCCACTGCAGGCGCGGCCACCACCTCGACGTCGTCTACGAGGGCTCGCCCCCAAAGTCCCTCAAGGAGGAGTTTCTGCACAGGCGCGACCACGGCGGGAGCATATTCAACGAGAGCGGCGTGTGGAGGTTCCGCGAGCTCCTCAACTTTTGCGGCATAGACGCCGGCGACGAGGCCGCATGCTCGCGCTCGCTCGTCTCCCTTGACGGGGCCGAGGGCCGCCAGTCGAGGCCATATGGCATGTCCAGGGTCGCCGAGTTTTGCAGGATGGACCCCGAGCGCCTCCTCCTCCAGCCCGAGGGCTACAACCCGAGCGGCTCCTTCAAGGACAACGGCATGGCGACGGCCGTCACGCACGCCAGGATGGTCGGGGCATCTACGATCGTGTGCGCATCCACGGGCAACACGTCGGCCTCGGCGGGGATGTTTGCGGCAAACGAGGGCATGGGGTGCGACGTGTACATACCGCGCGGCAAGATCGCGCAGGGCAAGCTCGGCCAGGCGTACCAGTTTGGCGCGCAGATAATAGAGGTCGACGGCAACTTTGATGACGCGCTGCGCGCGTCCCTCGAGGCCGTGGGCGACGGCAGGGGATACACGGTCAACTCTGTCAACCCGTTTCGCATAGAGGGCCAAAAGACCATACCCTACAGGGCCCTCGAGCACCTCGCCTGGGAGGCGCCGGACTGGATCGTCTACCCCGGCGGCGCGCTGGGCAACACGTCGAGCTGCGGCAAGGCCCTCTCGGAGCTGCGCTCGTGGGGATGGATAAAAAAGATGCCCAGGATTGCAGTCATCAACGCCGAGGGCGCAAGCACGCTCTCAGACCTGTACAACGGCAGGGCCGGCGTCGGCGAGCTGCGCTGGAACGCGGGCCGGCCCGACGTGGGGGCCATAGAGCGCCACTATGCGGCGCTCGACGCGGCCGGCGGCGGGCCGCAGACGCGCGCGACGGCGATACAGATCGGCCGGCCCGCAAACCTGCTCAAGGCCCTGCGCGCGCTGGAGGCAAGCGACGGGTGCGTCACGACGGTGAGCGACGCCGAGATGCTCGACGGGATGTCCGTCGTCGGACTCAACGGCTTTGACTGCGAGATGGCCTCCGGCGCGACGGTTGCCGGCATACGCAAGCTCGTCGACGAGGGGACGATCCGCCGCGACGACACCGTAGTCGGCATACTCACGGGGAGGCAAAAGGACCCCTCGCTGCCAGTAGAGTACCACACCAACGCCTCCAACCGCTTTGCGAGGCCGCCGCGCGCATGACGCCATCGCGGCGCGGCTCAAGACGGCCGAGATCCATAGAGCTCTTTGCCGGCGCCGGCGGCCTGGCTCTGGGCATCTCAAAGGCCGGATTTGAGACCGTCGCGCTAGTGGATAACGACAGGGACTGCGTGGCGACGCTGCGCAAAAACCGCCCGCGCTGGAACGTGATCGGCAGGGACATTGCAGATGTGGACTTTAGGGGCATGAAGGCAGACCTCGTCACGGGCGGATTTCCGTGCCAGCCCTTCAGCCACGCCGGCCACAAGCTCGGATTTCGCGACGTGCGCGGGACCATCTTTTACGAGTTTGCGCGGGCCATAAAGCAGGTCAGGCCCCGCGCGTTCCTCGCCGAGAACGTCGAGGCCATAACGCGCAACGACGGTGGCCGCACGCTCAATACCATACTAGACATACTTAAAGCTCTTGGGTATAACGTAGAGCATCGGACGCTAAACGCCGTGAACTATCGCGTGCCCCAAAAGCGCAAGAGGGTCATATTTGTCGGCGTCAGGCGCGGCATGTCCTTTGAGTTTCCCGCACCGCGGAGCGATGTCGTGACTATGGGCGAGGCCCTGCGTGGCACACCCGATTCGCTCGGTGACGCATACTCGGAATGGCGCAGGAGGATACTCGAGAAGGTTCCTCCTGGCGGCTCGTGGGTCAACCTCCCAACGCGCCTGCAAAAGAGGTACCTCGGAAGCAGCTTTTACTCGGAAGGCGGCAAGCGCGGCATGGCGCGGCGCCTGTCCTGGAGCGAGCCGTGCCTGACGCTGACGTGCTCGCCTTCCCAAAAGATGACGGACCGCGTCCATCCCGACGAGACGCGCCCGCTCACCGTGCGCGAGTATGCGCGCATACAGACGTTCCCTGACACGTGGAAGTTTGAGGGGAGCATGCACTCCCAGTACAGGCAGATCGGCAATGCCGTGCCGATCAAGCTAGCCATAGCCCTGGGCCGCTCGTTGCGCCGTGCCCTGGATGCCTAGATTCCTGTTGCGTACTTGAGCCACTCGCTCGCCCAAGAGATGGACGCGTCAGGCATTTTCTTGTTCGTGATGTCGAACATTGCACGAGGGAGAGCTTCCCACATCTCAGACAATGAAAATGGACTCCCTGTGACGATGCCGTACGCCATGCTACCCCACGCCTTTCTTATGTTGGGGTTTCTACTTTTCCTGTACACCCACTCACACTCGCCGGAAGTGCTGTCCCGTGAGAGTATGTACGCCCAATAGCACTTGGCCTTCGGGTGCTGACGCAGTATGCTCGCGAGCTTATCGCGAAGCGCGTCCTTCTTGGACCCGTTGAGCGTGTTATACTTGTTCTTTAGCTCGATAAACATAGTGTTGTCCTCCCTGGCCAGGTCGATGCCGAATGGGTGACCCTTGGAGAACGACTCCCACCCCTCGACGCCGCCGAGAACTGCCTGGTGAAACTCTCCAATGGAGTTGTTGAGCGACTTGTCACGTATGCGGTCAAGCCTTAAAAGTGGGGGCTCCCGCCGACACGCCATCAAGAGATGCAAGGTGACTCGCCGAAGCCATGAGCGCGCGAATTGCCCAGGGGGCACGGTAGGGCAGGCATGGTGGACCTTTGGGTCGAGGTGCCCCTCCTCGCCGCCCTGATAGGCCTCTCTGGGTTCTTTAGCGGACTGGAGGTGGCCCTCGTGGGCACGCGCAACTCGCGCGTGTCACAGTTTGTCAAGGAGGGGCGCAAGGGGGCAAGGGCCCTGCGAAAGCTAAAGTCAAACCCCGGCTGGATGATGTCGAGCGTAAACCTGGGCAACAACGTCGTCAATGTCGGCGCGTCGGCCCTGGCGACGAGCGTCTCCATCGGGCTGTTCGGGGACAACGGCCTGGGCATCGCGATCGGCGCGATGACGTTTCTCATACTCGTGTTCGGCGAGATAACGCCAAAGACGTACTGCAACGCAAACGCCGACAGGATAGCGCTGCGCTTCGCGCCGGTCCTCCTCGCGTTCAGCTATGCGACGTGGCCCCTCGTCAAGCTCTTTGAGACGATCACGCGCGGCGTGGTCGGCCTCACGGGGAGCAGCTACCTCCCGCCGCCGATCACCGAAAAGGAGATAGAGCACGTCATAGACCAGGGCATGGCCGAGAACGCCATAGAGCGCGAGGAGCACGCGCTCGTCCGCGGGGCCCTGAGCTTTGACGACATTGCGGTCCACAGCGTCATGACGCCGCGGACGCGCATGTTTGCGCTTCCGGGCAAGATGCTCCTCCTCGACGCGCTGCCGAGGATAAACGAGTCGGGCCACTCGCGCATACCCGTGTTTGGGCGCGACATTGACGACATTACGGGGTTTGTCCACGTCAAGGACATACTGCGCGAGCTCGAGAGGGACCGCCGCGAGGGCAGCCTGGACCTCATAGCGCGCAAGCCCGTGTTTGCGTCTCGCGAAAAGACGGTCAGGTCGCTCCTCGACGAGATGAAGGGCCGCAAGGTCCACCTCTCCATAGTCATCGACGAGCACGGCGGCGTCGAGGGCCTCGTCACGTTTGAGGACCTCATAGAGGAGATCGTCGGCGAGGTCGAGGACGAGGGCGACAGGGGCGTGCAGCCGCAGTACACGTCAGTGGACCGCGACACGATAATAGCCGACGGCGACATTGAGATGGGCCGCGTGGGCAAGATACTGCGCGTGAGCGTGCCCGGCGGCGACGCGCGCTCTACGCTAAACGGCCTGCTGCACGAGCGCCTAAAGGACATACCGCGCGAGGGCGACAAGGTCGAGCTCGCCGGCGTGCGCATCGTAGTCGAAAAGGTCTCAAACAACCGCTCAGAGCGCGTCAGGATTGAGCGCCTTCGCGGCTAAAGCGCGCCTCTAGCGCGGCCTTTTTGGCGTCGAGGCCAAAGAGCGACTCTGTGCGCGCAAGGGCCTCGGCGTGCGGCCTGCCAAAGAGCATCGCCTGCATGAGCATGTGGTTCTCTGGTATCACTATTCCCGTCTGGTCGTCCGAATAGACGACCTGCGCCGTGTCGCCGCGGCTGGCCGTCATCTCGGCGTGGACGTGGACCATGTTCGTGTCGGCAAGCGCGTCAGTCGAGCCGGCAAACTCGCGTATCTCGCGCGTCCCGCGCGCGCCCCAGAGGACCGCGACTGCGCGCTCGCCGGCGAGGGCCGCGTGGATGTCGGCCGGCGCGGGCGCCTCGCCGGCAAACCTCGCGTCTAGCACGTGGACGTGCATCTGCCGTGTTGGGACCTTGACTGCCCTGACGTGGACCGGCACGGCGTCGCCCATGTGCGCCCTGACGTCCTCGCCGTGGTGCGGCGAGGGCGTCATCTCTATCGTGTCGGGAATCTCCCCGCCCTGCTCGATGTCGGCCCAGCGGCGTATGAGCGTGACGTCCAGGCGCGTGATCCTGCCGGCAAACGCCTCGGCGAGCGGGCGGGCGACCTTGCCTATTCCCGTCACGTTGCAGCTGCCCTGCATGACGTGCCTCTTGCCGATGGCCGACTCGTAGTTTGTGCGCGAGCTGAACAGCGTGTCCGAGACGGCCGTCCTGCCGTGCGTCGTCTCGCCCCCCTGGTATATGGCCATGAGGCCGCGCGGCTCGTAGAGGGAGACCTTGTTCTCGTATCCGGTCCCCGACGGCGTGCAGTCGATGACGAGGTCGCACGAGTCCAGGGCCGACTCGATGCTGCCGGCCACGCCGCGGCCCGCGAGGCCCGCGAGGGCCGCCTCGGGGACGTGGACGCGCCAGCCGTCGGCGAGTGCCCCCCCGAGGCCGCGCGCCGAGGCCTTGCCCACGCCGGCGAGCTCGACCTCGCCGTCGCGGCCCACGAGGGCCGCGACCCTCCGCCCGATCGAGCCATACCCGTTGACAAAGACGCGCTTCACGGCGGGCCGCCCGCGGCGGGCGCCATATTAGTGGTGCAGGTTAAAATAGCGCATGGCGCACCCGCGCGCCGTTGGCCAGCATCGAGGTTAGCCTCCCGTCGATGGGAATAGGCGCGGCGATCGCCGCCGCGGCGATACTGGCGCCCCTCTATGCCCTCGAGCTCGCCTCGCCGGACGCGCCGGCCATGCCGGCCCAGCTAGGCGTGCCCGCCACGGGGGCCCTCGAGCCCCCGCCGGCCGAGCCGACGCCCGAGCTCCTCCTCTCCAACGCCTCGCCGTTCCTGGGCAACCCCGCCGCGCCCGTCACGCTAATCGAGTTTGGCGACTATCAGTGCGCGTTCTGCCACCGCCACTTTGAGCGCACAGAGCCGACAATAGTCTCCGAGTATGTCGAGACGGGCAAGGTCAGGATGCTCTTCAAGGACTTTGTCGTGATAGGGCCGGACTCGGTGACGGCCGCGCGCGCGGCCCACTGCGCCGGCGACCAGGGCCTCTTTTGGGAGTTCCACGACGCCATATACGAGGCGTACGGCGGCGAGCGCACGGGGTGGGCGTCGCTTGAGGGCATGCGCCAGATCGCCGGAGGCGTGGGTGGCCTTGACGCCGGCGCGTGGGGGTCGTGCATGGACGCCGGCACGCACGAGGCGAGGATTGGGGCCAGCAGCGCCGACGCGCGCGCGCTGGGCCTCAGCGGCACGCCGGCCTTTTACGTGATCGGCTCGGACGGCGACGTCTACCTCATGCGCGGGGCCAGGCCCCTCGCCGAGTTTGTCGATGTCCTTGACCGCGCGATCGCCGGCTAGGCGTGCGCGAGGCGCGGGATCCCGCATATCCTTATAACCAAACGCCCCCCCGCGAGCCGCCATGCCGGCAGGCATTGACGACATTGCGGTGTACGTCCCGCGCCTATACGTGGACGCAGAGGACTTTGCCGAGCACAGGGGGATTAGCGCCTCAAAGCTGCGCAACGGCCTCGGAGTCTCGCAGATGGCCATGGTCGACGCCAACCAGGATCCCGCGTGCCTTGCGGCCAACGCGTGCCTCGAGATAATGCAGAGAAACGGCCTGAGGCCGTCAGACATTGGCCGCCTCTACGCGTCCACAGAGTCCTCTATGGACGAGTCAAAGGCAATGAACACGTACGTCATCGGCATGCTGGAGCAGGTCTATGGGCGCGGGACCTTTGAGCACTGTGGCGGGATTGAGACAAAGTTTGCGTGCGTGTCGGGGTCCTACTCGCTGTATGACAATGCCAACTGGATACGCGCCGGCGAGGCCGGCGGCAAGAGGGCCATCGTCGTCGTCTCGGACATTGCAAAGTACGACATGGGCTCCTCTGGCGAGCTCACGCAGGGGGCCGGCGCCGTGGCGATGCTGCTCAGCGACAGCCCGCGCCTGCTGGAGTTTGACGCGCGCGTGACGTCGACTTCGATACGCGACGAGTATGACTTTTACCGGCCCACGGGCAAGCCCACGCCCGTGGTCCACGGCCAGTACTCCAACCTCCTCTACCTCATACAGGTCCGCAACACGCTAGAGGCGTACAAGAAAAAGGCCTTTGAGACGGGCCTCGTCACGCTCGCCGAGGGCGAGACGATACTCGACCACATCGACTATCTCTGCGTCCACCTCCCCTATGCGAACATGGGGAAAAAGGCCCTCGCCTACCTGCTGCGCCACGAGTGGAGGGGCCTGCCGCGCTGGGGCCCGATCATAGGGGCCATAGGCATGGACGAGCCGTCGCCGAGGGCCGGCGGGACCATAGAGTCGATACTGGAGGACGCGAGGTTTATGGAGCAGGACCACGAGTTCAACAGGCTCTTTGTGAAGACCGACGAGTACAGGGAGGCGTACGACTCAAAGCTCGCAAGCTCGCTGCGCGCCTCGACGATGGTCGGCAACATATACACGGCGTCGCTCTACCTTAGCTTTAGGAGCGCGCTGGAGTTTGAGCACAACCGCGGCGCAGACCTCGAGGGCAAGAGGTTTGGGTTTGGGTCCTACGGGTCGGGGAGCTCGGCGATGGTCTTTTCGGGCGTCATCGCAGGCGGGTACCGCGAGGTCGTCGAGCCCATGAACATCGCCGCCGAGATGGGCAAGAGGAGGCGCCTCACGTTTGACGAGTATGAGAGCATACACGAGAACCGCATACAGCCGCACGAGCCCATACTCGACGCGCAGAGGGAGTTTGTGCTGGTCGACGTAAAGACGTCCCCCGAGTCGCAGGGCGAGCGGCGCTATGTCTACGCCGAGTGACGGGGCCAGGGCCATAGTCTACGGCCACATTGGGGACGTGGGCGAGGCGCGCGCGAGGCGCGAGCTCTGCTCCCCTGGCGCCGGCGATTTTCTCACCGGCGTCGCGCAGGCGTGCCTCCCGCGCGTGCGCGGCCTGCGCGCCGGCGCCGCCGGGGACCGCGCGCTGGTCACGGTCCTGCTGCACTATGCGCTCAGCGCCGCTGCCGTGCCGAGCCACCGAAAGGTGAGCGTGCGCGGGACAGAGGTGGACATTGTCGTGCCCGACGCGCGCACGCTGGCGGCCTCGCCGCGGCGCGCGCTGGTCATCTGTCTACCCGAGGACGCCACGCCGGGCGGCCTAGAGCGCGCCGCGGCGGCTGCGGGCCGCGCGCAGCCCGTGGCCGCAAACGTCGCCGTGGCGCTGTGCGCAAGCGCCGCCGGCTCGCGCGTCGAGGCATACTCGGTGGAGGACGGCACGCTTGGGGGCATACTGGGCCGCGCAAGGGACTTTCTGGGCTCAACTGGCGGCGGGCGCCTCGGGATCCTCGGCTCGCCGGCCGGCGCCGAGCAGGGCGCCGACGTCCATCGAGGACCGCAGGGCTGAGGCCGCCGCCGCGTGGCCGGCCCCGCCGAGGCGGCCAAGCGAGGCGAGCACGCGCGCGCCCGTGAGGGCCTCGAGGTCTCGGCGCAGCACGGCCTCTGGGTACGCCTCGCCGCCCGTGTCGTTTATGATGATGCCTGCCATGCGCACGCCGCGCGAGGCGCACGCGCCGGCGGACATTATGGCATGGTTTACGCACCCTATGCGCCTCGGGCAGACGAGGAGCGCGTCGGCCCCCATGTCCGCTATTAGGTCGGCGACGTGATATCCGGCGCGTATGGGAACCATGGCCCCGCCCATGCCCTCCACGACCATGGCGTCGTGGCGCGAGGCGAGCTCCCTGTGCGCGGCGAGGGCCGCGGCGACGTCTGCCTCCATGCCGCACTCGATGGCCGCCGTGTACGGCGAGGCCGGAAACGGGAAGAACTGCGGGTTTATGAGCGCCTCCCCGTCGGCCTCCGAGCCGGCCGCGCGCGCAATGGCCTCGGCATCGGCTGACGCAAAGCCCGAGGCCTGCCTCTCGCCGGCCGCAAAGGGCTTCATGGCCCCGACGTTTACGCCGCTTTCGCGCAGGGCCGCGGCCAGGCCGGCG
>RHFA01000078.1 GCA_003724275.1 Thaumarchaeota archaeon S13 | reverse complement strand
GACAGCCAGTCCGGCCCGCTGGCGAGCCTGCTGGACATTGACCTGCATGCGGTAGAGCTCGACGGGGCCGACCCTGGCAGCCTCTTTCCGGACGGCGGGGAGCAAGCGTTCCTGGGCGAGGTCAGGGGCAAGGGCCATGACGAGCTCGGGCGCATGGCGCGCGACGCCGTGATACCGGGGCGCGAGCGCCTGGTCTTTCCATAGGCCGGCAGGGGATCCAGGCGTGGCCGCCGCCGCCAGGCCCGCACAAGCCTTAAATTTGGCCCCTGGCGGGAAGGCGCGCAATGAGCAAGCAGTACAGGCCAGAGCCCACGCTGGCCGACCCAGAGGCCACGATGGCAATGCTGAGGGAAAAGGCCGGCGGCGACGCAAAGGCCCTAGCCAAGGCCGAGGAGTGGGGAAGAAAGCGCGCAAGGCGGCTGCCCATACTGCGCAGGTTTGCCGCGCTGCTCGCAAGGCACGGAATAATCGGGCCGGACACGAACAGGATTGAAAGGAACTTTGTAGTGGCCCAGTGCTTTGCGATCGCCACCGAGCACGGCCTGGACAAGATGGACTATTGGTACCTCGACGCCAGGCTGGGCCCGCTGGCGAGCCTGATGAGCATCGACCTGCATGCGGTGGAGCTCGACGGGACCGACCCCGGCAGCCTCTTTCCCACGGATGCCGACGAGCGCGAATTCCTGGAGAGGGTCAGGGGCAAGACCTATGGCGAGCTCGGGCGCATGGCGCGCGACGCCGTGATACCAGAGCGCGAGCGCATGATCCTCGCGTGAGCAGGCCCGGCAGGACGATCATGCTGGCAGTCATTGGCGCCATCACCGTCGCCACGGTGTGGACAGGCACGGTGCGCGACCTCGGGACCGCGGGAAGCCTGTCCTCCGTGCTCGGCTTTGGGGTCACGGTGTTCATTTTCTGGATAGCCAGGCAGCTGTCAAGGAGGGTCCGGCGAACCAGGATGGGCCTGCTGCGCAGGGACGACCTGCGCAACAGGAACCACATGATCGTCACTATCAACCTTTGCCGGTCGCTCGTGCAGGGGGCAGAGGGGGAAGATCCGGCCTCGCCTGTGGCACTGTCGGCAATGCGCCACACGGCCCAGCACATTGGGGAGTTTGGCACGACATACGAGTACCTTCTCACAGAACAGGGCAAAAGGCTTGCCGAAGACGTGCGCACCACGGCGCTCATCGCCATAGCCGGCAAGTCACGCGCGACCGTGGACACCCCCCACATGCTCGACTCCCTTGTGCAGCTAGAGGCGCAGATCCTGGACATCGACAGCGAAGAGCTGGTGAGGCGCCGCGAGCAGGAGGTCGGCGCCGAGGACTCGCGATAGGGGGACGCGACCCGGCGCGGCCTGCGCATGAACTTTTGCGCGGCAGTGTGGCGTGGCCGGGAAAGGGGGCATGCGCGGGCCGGCCATGGCGACCGGGGGCGCCTCGCTACAGCAGGGCGCCTGCCCTTTCCAATCATGGGCATCGCCGCGCCCTGGATTGCGACACTGGCGGGGCGGGGGCAAAGTCCAGAATGCCCACACCGGGGCCGGCCATGCCAGACTCCCTGGGCAGGAAGGGGCTTTTGGGAAGCCTTGCAGGGGCCTGCGCCTGCCGGGGGCGGGCGGAGATTAAGGGTTTATAACAAGAGGCGGCGGCCGTTCTGCCATGCCCGGCGACATCCGCGTGTCCCTGACCCTGGACGGCTTGCACCTGCTAGAGTCCGACGAGGCCAAGAAGGCATGTGGGGACATGGAGAGGGCCCTCTCGGAGAGCCATGTCCCGTACACGATATACTGCCTAGACCGCGAGTTCTCCAGGCGAGGCAAGAAGTCCCCAGAAAGGATCTTGATCAGCATCGATAGGTCGTCCTATGACGTCTTTTGGGAGGCGCTGTCGGCGTTTAGGGTTCCAGAAACCCTGCATAGCCTGATGACCAGCTCCCTAAAGCCCATGGGCAAGGTGCGCGTGAGGGCCAGCGTCGAGATTGACCAGGTCCCGATAACGCTGCCCACGATCGACGACGGATCCATGGGGGAAAAAGTCTCCATGATAATGTTTGACCTTCCCCCTCCGGGAACCGCCAGGAAAGGCCGCGACTGCGATGTGTCGCTTGGAGGAATGGCCCGCCTTTCTGGAACGAACAAGGCGCTCATCTCGCTCTTTGGGGAGCGCGAGTCTAGCATTGCCGACGCTGCCAGGACCACAGATTGCGTCCTTGGCGCCCTGTCCACCTACTGCGAGGCGTACACCAAATGAGCACGGCCCTGGAGGAGCCGCGGGATGCCCACAAGACGTACTATCTCTTGCGAGAGTCCGTGGCAAACCTAGACTTGCGGCATGGCCTCTCCGCCCGTGTCGCGGATAAAACCCCCGGGGAAGGCCAGCCCGACACGAACAGGCCTGACACACTGAAACTCGCCGCCCTCGCGCAGTTCGTGTCGCTACACGTGGACATGAGCGAGATCTTTAGGCTTGCCAGGGCTATAACGCCCCCCTCGATGCCGCGCGTGAGGCTTGCTCCCTTTGTAGAGTTTCTGCGGGCCAACGGCATACTCCCAAAGGCCCAAGAGTACTCGTTTGAGCAGCAGGACATACTGCAAAAGTGCGCGTTTATCGCGCAGGAGGGGTTTGGCCTAAATCTGGGATACAGCTACCACCTCCACGAGTACGGGACGTTCTCGTCGTCCCTCGCGGTCGACTATCATGGACTTGTGGATGCGGGGGTGCGACCTGGCGAGGCCTTTATGCAGCGGCAGTTTGACGAGGGGGGGTTTGTGTCGCTGGTGGCCGGCAAGGGGACAAGGTGGCTGTCCCTGGCAAGCACGATGGTCCACGAGATGGGCTCGTGCGAGGGCGACTCGCTGCTGGACCAGATGGAGGGCATATGCGCCGACTATGACGACGGGCTGGCCAGGGAGGCGCTTGCGGCACTAGAGTCCGCGCTGCCGGCCTGGCGCGAACGGCCCGTGCGCGGGGCCGCGGCATGACTCCCGCCGACGCGGCCGTCGCGCTTGCATTCCTCAACATTGTCGGAACGGCCCTGGCCGTGGCCGGCTCGATCGCCGGCGCCATAGCCCTGGTAAGGTTTGCCACGACCATCAAGAGCGCAAGGAGGTTTAGGGCGCACATGATGGAGGAGCACTCACAAAACACAAAGTCCCTCAAGGGGACCCTGCGCGGGTGCCGCAAGGCCATCCGGACCGTGATCGCCCTCAAGGACAGGGAGGCGTACTTTCGCTCCCTGGGCGCGCTGTCCATAACGCTACAGGGCGCCATGTCCAGGTATGAGGCACACATCTCCCACGATGCCAGGCACTCTGTCCAGCTGCTGTCGCTGCTGCTGCTTGACGCGACGACCGTCGGGCACGAGGAGTCAGCCGACATGCTCAAGACGGCGTCCACCCACATCTCCATCATGCTCAAGGGCATCAGGTCCCCGCCCATGGATCCCCGACCTGACGGCTAGCGCGGCCACGGGTCACTTCCCGCCGGCCACGCGCGGCCGCGCCGCGGCCACACGCGCCGTTTTCCCATCGTGGGCCTCGTCGCCCCTGTCGTCTGGCCGCAGACGGCGGCACTGGCAAGGCGGGGGCGATGCCCGCGGGACTGTATGGCCTCACGCGAGCCTTGGGGCAGGCGGCCACTTTGCGCGCATTCTCGACTACACTTAAAAAGTCAGGCAGGGCGGTGCCCGCCATGACTGCTGCGGGTTTGGGCGCAACGCGCCGGCCAGCTGGGCGCCACAAGGGTGAAATACCCCGCAACAAGAGGCCCCGATCGCCGTCTCGCCGTCTCGCCGTCTCGCCGTCTCGCCGTCTCGCCGTCTCGCCGTCTCGCCGTCTCGCCGTCTCGCCGTCTCGCCGTCTCGCCGTAACACCACACTCCTAGCGCCCTCGCCGGCACGCAAGTCCAGGACGGCGCGCAGGCCGCCCTCTGGGCTGGGGATTCGCGTCAGTCCAAAGGGCCGCTATTACAGCTCCTCGCGCTGCGGCAAGATCGAGGTGGGTGACGTGCTGGACAGGCTGCGCGCGCACAGGAACGGCTCCTTTGACGGGGCGATCGCCGACCCGCCGTACAACATTGGCAAGGACTTTGGGACAAGCGGCGACAGGATGCCCCAGGAGAGGTACGTCGAGTGGTCACTCGAGTGGATAGCCGAGCTCCTGCGCGTGACAAAAAGGGGGGCGCCGACGTACGTGTACGGATTTTCGGAGATTCTCGCGCGCATATCCTCAAGGCTCCCCCTCGGCAGGCAGCGGTGGCTCGTCTGGCACTATACAAACAAGACGGTCCCCTCGCTGCGGTTTTGGCAGCGGAGCCACGAGAGCATACTCTGCGTGTGGTCCTCGGCGCGGCCCAGGATCGCGTCGCTTGACGAGCTGCGCGAGCCCTACACCGAGGCGTACGCCAGCGGCTGCGCCGGCAAGCCGCGCGCGGGCACAGCGGGGCGCTACGCCCGGCGCGGCGCGCAAACCACCTACAATGCGCACCCAAACGGCGCGCTGCCGCGCGACGTCATAAAGTCGCCGGCGCTGGCCGGCGGGGCGGGAATGCGCGAGAGGTGGTTTTTGTGCCGGACGTGCTCGCGCGTGTGCCCGCCGCAGGCGCTGCATGCCCACGCGGGCCACGATGTCGCAAAGCACCCCACGCAAAAGCCCCTCGCGCTGGCGCGCAGGCTGATACTTTCCATGACTAGGCCGGGCCGCGGCAGGATAGTCGTGCCGTTCCTAGGCTCGGGCTCCGAGTGCGTCGCCGCAAAGAGGCTTGGCGTGCGCTTTGCGGGGATAGAGGCAAACCCCGAGTACGCCGCGCTCGCGACGGGGTGGCTGATGCAGGAATGAGCAGGCTCTTGGGCAGGGCGGCGGGGCAGGAGGCAGGGCGCACGGTGCTGGCACAGTTTGAGGCGTTCCTCGGCGGCCTTGACCTCGAGTCGTACAGGACCAGGTACTCAAAGACAAAGACCGTCGAGGCAAACCTGCCCAAGAAGATACAGCCGCTGCGCGCAATGTACGAGACATACTGGGACTGCCGCGAGGCTGCGCTCTGGATGGGCTATGGCGAGTTTTACGAGCATTACAAGTCCACGATCCCGCGCGAGCTGGAGGAGTTTCGCGAGTCGTGCGGGTTTAGCCATGAGACGTTCTACCATGGCCTGCCCGCTCGCATATACCGCACATGGGCCAGCATGCTCACGCAGATCCAGGGGGCGTACGTCCTAGAGGGGATATATGGCCACGGCAAGGTGAGGATGGGCGTAGAGCTTGACCGCTCTGGCACGGACATTGCGGTGAGGTGCCTCGGCAACCACGACCTCTATATCCAGGTCAAAAAAGAGACAATGAGGCGTGACTTTCGCGCCGGCGCGACTGCCAGGCGGGGATCCCAAAAGAAAAAGGTAATGCTTGCGTACGCCGTTCCCAGGTCAAGGTGGCTGCGCGACGGGCGCCCCAGCAAGCCGTACCTGGACTGGGAGGCCAAGTGGGCCGGCAGGCTGGAATACCTGGAAAACGGGTTTGTGATATTCAAGCCGGCCTACTTTGACCTGGGAAACCTGATCGCCGAGCTTGCCCCTGACGGGCCTGCGGCGTGAGGCGCGGTGGCACAGGCGTGCCCGCAACCGCCAGGCCCGCTCAAGCCTTAAATTTGGCCCCTGGCGGAAAGGCGCGCAATGAACAAGCAGTACAGGCCAGAGCCGACGCTGGCCGACCCAGAGGCCACGATGGCAATGCTGAGGGAAAAGGCCGCCGGCGACGCAAAGGCCCTTGCGCGCGCCGAAGAGTGGGGACGAAAGCGCGCAAGGCGGCTGCCCATACTGCGCAGGTTTGCCGCGCTGCTCGCCGAGCACGGCATAATAGGGCCGGACACGAACAGGATTGACAGGAACTTTGTAGTGGCCCAGTGCCTTGCGATCGCCACGAAACACGGCCTGGACAAGATGGACTATTGGTACCTCGACGGCAGGCTGGGCCCGCTGGCGAGCCTGATGAGCATCGACCTGCATGCGGTGGAGCTCGACGGGACTGCCCCCGGCAGCCTCTTTCCCACAGATGATGACGAGCGCGAATTCCTGGAGAGGGTCAGGGGCAAGAGCGATGGCGAGCTCGGGCGCATGGCGCGCGACGCCGTGATACCAGAGCGCGAGCGCATGATCCTCGCGTAGGGGGCGCCGCAGGGCTGCGCCGGCAGGGACGACGAGGAGCTCGGGCGCATGGCGCGCGACGCCGTGATACCAGAGCGCGAGCGCCTGGTCTTTCCATAGGCCGGCCGGGGATCCAGGCGCGCCGGGGGGCGAGGGAAATCCGAGGGTTTAATACGTGAGGTGGCCGTCGTGCTGCCATGGGCAGGGACGTCTACGTGTCCGCCACGCTGGCCGGCAGGCACTCGCTCGGGCCGGACGCCGTCGCAAAGGCCTGCGGGGAAGTGGAGAGGGAGCTCCGGGACGGGACTGCCGAGTATGCCATCAGGTCGTTCATGCCCGGCAACGGGCTCACCAGGTGTGGGGGAAGGGGCGGCTCGGGCCTTGTGACCGTCAAGATCGACGAGTCGTCCTTTATGGCAGTGTGGGATGACGTGTCGTCCTTTGACGCCCCCACGGCCGCACTAGGCGCTGTGGGCAGGCTGCTGGGGGCCGCCGGCGAGATAAGCATAAGGGTCACCGCGCTGGTCGCCGACGTTGCCATGGGCTCGGTGCAGTTCGCCGGTGGCCTGTCGCCTGCAACGTTTGCCACCACCACGTTTCATCTCTCACAGCCCGCGCCATCGGGGGACAAAGCGGGCGAGGACGAGGCCGCGTTTGGCTGCGTGGCCACCAGGGCCAGAAGCGAGACGGCAAACATCTCGATCATTGGGGAGCGCAAGTCTGCCGTGCCCGCCGTCCGTGAAACCCTGGCGCGCGCCCTCGACGCGCTGTCTGCCCACTGTGAGGTGCTAACCATATGAGCACAGTGCTGGAGATCTCAAAAGGGCGGAGCAAAAAGCTCCCCAAGATCGGCCTGGCGCTGGAGGGGCCGCAGGGAACGCACACAGCGCGGCGCCTGTTCCATATGAGCCTGGAGCGCATGGCCCGCGTGCAGGTGGCGCCGGCCACCCCGATGCCTGCGCCCGCCGACGGCGGCCTTGAGAGGGAAAAGGAGGCTGCTGCCAGCCTGGCGTTTGCGCGCTCTGGCAGGGTGGTGTCGTTCGTCGACGCCACGGCGCTGGTGATGCGCCTCTCGCGCACGCTGCACGCGCTCACGGTCCCGCACAGGGACCTCGCGATCTTTGTGGGGCTTTTGCGGTACTGCGGGGTGCTTCCAAAAGAGCAGGTGTACTCGATATACGAGCAGGAGATCGTCCAAAAGTGCGCGTTTATAGCTCAGAGGGCCTTTGGCCTGGACCTGGAGTACGAGTGGCACCTCAACGAGTACGGCACATACTCGTCGTTTCTCGCCTCTGACCACCTGGAGCTTGTTGAGGGCGGGTTTCAGGTTGACTTTGGCGCGTTTGTGGGCCTCGACGAGGTGCCCGGATACCAAAAGCTTATGGAGAGCATGCCAGAGAGCATTGCCGTCCCAAGGGAGCAATTTGAGGCCGAAAGGTTCATCTCGCTGGTCTCGGGCAAGGACAAGGGCATGGAATGGCTGTCCGTGGCAAGCGCCATAGTGCACGAAAAGGGGTCTTGCCCGGACGACGAGCTCCTGGACCGCGTGTCGCGCATAAACGCCGACTATGGCAAAAAGCTGGGCAGGCGCGTCATGGACGATATCGTCTCGAGCCGCCCGCCGGCGTGGGGGGAGCCGCCCCGGGGAGGCCAGGCATGACGGCGGGGGAGATTGCCGGCGCGCTTGAGCTCCTCGAGCGCCTTGGCACGCCGCTGGCCATAGCCGGCGCGGTCTCTGGCACGATGGCCCTGATAAAGTCGATCACCACGCTCAGGAGGACGCGAGAGTTCAGGGCGCACATGGAGAGGGAGCGATCCCACAACAAGGCGTCACTCTTGGGCGCCCTGCGCGGCTGCCGCGACACCATCTCGACAATGCTTGGCATGCGCGACGCAGACGTGTACTATCGCTCGCTGGCGGCCGTCTCGCGCATGACTCAGGGCCCGCTTTTACAGCACGAGGCATACGTTGCGCACGACGCACGGCGCCTGGTGCCTGCCGTCCTGACGCAGCTCATGGACGCCTCGACTGTCGGGCACCGCAAGTCCACAGTGATGCTGCGCGTGGCTCGCCGCCATGTCGGAAACCTGATCAGGAACATCGATGTCCCGCCTGTGGATCCGCGTCACGACTAGGGGCGGCGGGGCCTGTTTGCCGCTAGCCGTGGCCCGTGGGCGTGGCGGCAGGATGCCGCCGGGCTCGCCAAGCCTTATAGCAGGGCGCCAGGCAGGCCCGCGCGTGGCCGGAAAGAACGATCCAGAGCCGACGCTGGCAGACCACGGCGCGACGATGGCAATGCTGAGAAAGAGGGCCGGCAACGACGAGGCGGCCCTCAGGGAGATCAGGGAGTGGGGCCAGAGGCGCGAGAGGAGGCTGCCCGTCCTGCGCGAGTTTGCGCGCCTCCTCCACGGGGCCGGCATCATTGGCGAAAATATGGACAGGGCAGACAGGGACTATGCCATAGCCCAGTGCTATGCGATCGCCACGGGCCACGGCCTTGACATGATGGACTATGAGTACCGCGACTGGGAGTCCGGCCCGCTCGCTAGCCTGATGAGCATAGACCTGCACGCCGTAGAGCCCGACGGCGACGGCGCCGCAGGGGACATCTTTCCGGACGCGGCGTCAGAGCGCGCCTTCCTCGAGGAGGTCAGGGGCGTCGACCTCGACGGCCTGGGCCGCATGGCGCGGGCCGCCGTGATACCCGAGCGCGAGCGCGTGGCCCTCGAGTGAGCGGGCCGCCCAAGCGTTAAATAATCCCCCCTGCGGCGCCGGCGCCGCATGGCAAGGCCCAGGACACGAGGGGGACGCGCAGCGCAGGCCCTTGGGCGCCTCCACGGGGAGGCGGCGCGCGAGACAAAAGAGCATGCGGCCGCAATCCGCGCAAACCCGGAGGCGTGCCTCACGTTCCCCGTGGTCAACCGGACCAACGGCGCCGCCGAGACGATCTGCTACATTCAGGGGTACCTCGCCGGCCGCCTCGCCTCGGCGGGCAAAAAGCCGACAAAAGGGCAGATGGAGGCCATACGCGATGACGTCCTGCACGACGAGGCCGTGATCGACGTGATTGTGGGAATGCAGGCCCCATCCGTGCCAAACCCGGACGGCCCTGTCCCGTGCGACTATTAGGCCAGCCGCCGGCGAAGCGATATATGGCCCGCCGCCGCGCAGGCTTCGCAGGATGGCCACCAGCAGCCGGCCCGGCGCCGTTCCGGCCGACAGCCCATACAGGGCCGCGATGCGCGAGGCAAAAGAGCACGCGGCGAAGGTGCTTGCGGATCCTGCCGCATGCCCGACGTTCCCGAGCATCAACCGGTCCAACGGCCTCGCCGAGGCGCTCTGCTATATGCAGGGGTACCTCGCCGGCCGCATGGCCTCCACCGGCAGGGCGCCCACGAGCGAGGAGATGAGGGCCGTCCGCCACGACGTCATGCACGATGACGCCGTGCGCGAGCTCGTCGTGGGAATGCAGGACGAGACGCTGACGCGCCCCGAGGACTCGGCGCAGCCGCGCGGGTTCCTGGCCTGACCGGCGCCCAAAACCAGGCCAATCGTTATAGGGGGCACCCCGCAGGGCCAGAGCATGAGGCGGCAAGCCATGCCGGCGCCCGAACTCGCCGACCATGACGTCACGATGGCAATGCTGAGGAAGAGGGCCGGCGAGGATCCTGACGCCCTCGCCGAGGTCGAGGAGTGGGGCAGGAGGCGCGTGGGGCGCCTTGCTGTCCTGCGCCGGTTTGCCGCGCTGCTCGGCAGGGGCGGCATCCTGGGCGGGGAGGCGGACAGGGTGACCAGGGACTTTGTGATAGAGCAGTGCTTTGCGATAGCCACGCGGCACGGCCTTGACATGATGGACTATGAGTATGACGACTCGGACACCGGCCCAATCTCCACGCTGATGGGCATTGACCTGCATGCGGTAGAGCTCGACGGCACGGAGACGGCGAGCCCCTTTCCGGACGAGGCGTCAGAGCGCGCCTTCCTGGCCGAGGTTGCCGGCAAGGGCCACGGCACGCTGGGCCGCATGGCGCGCGACGCGGTGATCCCGGACAGGGCGCGCGTGGTCATCTAGGGAGACTTTTGGGCAATGGCGGCACGGGGCGGCCGCCGCGCCAAACCGTTAAATTCCCTGCCTTGCGCGCGGCGTGCCATGGACGCGCCACTTGGGGACGGCTATGCGCGGGCCGAGCGCGCGCACGCGGCGCTGCCGCGCCTCTGCGGGCTGGCCGCCACGGCGGTCCGGGCGCAGCTGCCTACGGATGCCGTAGGGCCCCTTGCGCGCGCCGACAATGCCGTATCGCTAGTCGACTCTGTGGGCCTGGCCACGCGCCTGTCGGGGGCAATGCGCACGCTCGCAATCCCGAGCACGCAGCTTGCGCTCTTTGTGGGGTTTTTGCGGCACTGCGGGGTGCTCCCAAAAGAGCAGGACTACTCGGAAGACCAGGAGAGGCTGCAAAAGTGCGCGTTTATCGCGCAGAGGGCCTTTGGCCTGGACCTCGCGTACGAGTGGCGCCTGCACACGTATGGGACGTTCTCGTCGTTCCTTGCCGCCGACTATGCCGAGCTTGCAGTGAAGGGCCTGCAGGCGGACTTTGGCGAGATTGCCGCCCTGGACGAGGTGCCCGGATATCGCGAGCTTGCCGGGTCGCAGGACGTCATGCCCTTTCCGACGACGCGGTTTGAGGCCGGCAGGTTTGTCTCGCTGGTCTCGGGCAGGCCCATAGAGTGGCTGCGCCTGGCAAGCGCCGTGGTGCACGAAAAGGGGTCGTTCCCCGACGGCCTGCTCCTCGAGCGCGTGTCCGGAATACTTGCCGACTATGACAGGGGGCTGGGCAGGCAGGTCATGAGGGACCTGGAGGCGAGCCGGCCGCCGGCATGGGGAGCCTGCGCCCCGGAGGGCGGGCGTGGCCCTTGAGGAGATCGTCGGCGCGCTCGAGATCCTCGAGCGGCTGGGCACTCCGCTGGCCATAGCTGGCGCGGCCTCTGGCACCGCGGCCCTGATAAAGTCGATCGCCACGCTCAAGAGGACGCGAGAGTTCAAGGCGCACATGGATGCCGAGAGGTCGCACAACACGGTGTCCCTTGCAGACACCCTCCTCGCCTGTGACGAGACCATAGCAAGGGCGCTGGCCATGAGGGACAGGGAGGCGTACTTTCGCGCGCTGGGGACGATAACGCTCACGCTGCAGGGCTCGCTGTCCCAGTATGGGGAATATGTCGCGCACGGCGCGCGCAGCCTGGTGCCGGACCTGATCACGCTGCTCCTTGACGCGTCGGCCGCCGACCACCGCAGGTCTGCCAGGGCGCTCTGCGCCGTCTCCCTCCAGGTCAGGGCACTGCTAAAGGGCATCGCGCCCCCGCCGGCGGATCCCGGAGCCTAGGGGCCGCGCAGGGTTATTATTGGCGCGCCGGACCGCCGCGCGCGCGATGGAGGGGACCACGGTGGCAGTGCAGGTCTCCGGCGAGCACCCGCTGCGCGGCCGCGACGCCGGAGACGCGTGCGCCGAGATTGCGCACCGCTTCTCCAGGGATGCCGCGCCGTACATCGTGCGCTCGTCGGTTCCCGGCCACGCCGTCTCGCGCGGGACCGGCCACGGCCTCCGGCCATCCATCGAGGTGGACATATCCGAGTCGTCCTTTGAGGCCTGCTGGGAGTCACGGCACTTTGCCGCGCCAGGCTCGCTGCTCCCCGCATGCGCGGCCCTCCGGCCCGCCGGCGAGGTAACGCTTAGGTTTAGCGCGTCCATAGATGACATCTATATGGCGCCGCCGAGGATAGGCACGGGCCGGCCCGCGGCGCGGTTTCCGGTGATCTCCTTCGAGCCCGAGAGCCTGGACCCCGGCGGGCTGGTTGTCAGGGGCGTCGCGATGCAGACCGGCCCGCACACGGCCCGCATCACGGTATTTGGCGAGGCCGCCTCGGAGATGGCCGGGATGCCGCGCCTCCTAGAGCGAGCGCTCGGGGCGCTCGAGGCCCACTGTAGGGAGTATGCGAGTTGACGCGCGATATCCGGCGCCGCCACGCCGCGCTCCTTGCGCTCAATGCCGCGTCTGCCCGCCTCTCGCGGCGCGCGCGCGATCCTGCGCGCCCCGCGAGTGACGCGAGTGACGCGCGCGAGATCGCCGGCCTGGCGTCATCGGACATTGCCCCGCGCGTGTGCCTAGAGGCGTTTGTCGGGTTTTTGCAGGACAATGACCTGCTCCCGCGCGCGCTGCAATACCCCGAGCACGACGCGCGCCTCCAGGGCCTCGCGCAGATTGCGCAGGCGGGCTTTGGCCTGGACCTGTGGGACGAGGACTGCCTGCCGTGGAGCCGCTCCAGCTCGCTGTCCGCTGCCCTCCTGCAGATCGCCGAGGACGGGACCGAGTGCGACGCGTCGTTCATGCCGGCCTCCTTTGGCGCGCGCGCGTTTGTGTCGCTGGTCAGCGGCAAGGGCGACGCGTGGATAGGCGCCGCCGCCGTGGCCATCCGCGACAGGGGCTCGCGCGAGCCAGGCGAGCTGGCGCGCCACGTGGCGTCTGAGGCCGACGCGTGCGACATGGACCTCGCAAGGCGGGCCATAGGCGACGTCGAGGAGGCGATGGGCGGCAGGCGGCCAGAGTGGCCGCGCAAGGGTCCGGGCCTGCTGCGCCGCGGCCTCTCGATGCTGGCCCGCTAGGGCAGCGCGCCGTGCCTAGACGGCCCCCCGCATGGGTGCCGCCCCCGCAGGCCAGAGGGGATCCCAGGACCCTGGAATGCGCTATACGCTTAAAATGTGGCCTCCGGGGGCCGCGCGCCGTTGATGCTGGTTCAGGCGGCCATCGCCGCATCCTTGGCCCTCGTGCTAGCCGCACACGGCACGGCCCTCTCGCAGCCTGACATGGGCTCCGAGATGCCGGCGGCACCTGCCGTCGAGGGCGCCCCCGGCCCTGCTGCGCCTCCGGGCGGGGCGGCGCAGGGCGCCCCCGTCGGCCCCGTCTCGACTGCCGACGAGCTCGCAGCCGCCCACAAGCGCGTCACCGGGATAATGGAGGCCCAGGCCAGGGGCGAGGCCACGGCCCCGTCGCACCCGTTCGTGATGGCGTACGTCGACGAGGCAAAGGGCGAGCTCGTCGTGATGATGGACCCCTCGGCTGCCGCGAGCACCGGCGAGGGCGAGCTCCAGGGCGCCCTGGGCACGAGCGCCCGAATCCGGACACTATACGGCACTGTGGGCCTGGACAGCGCCGCGGCCGGCCCGCCGGGCCACTGGAGCGGCCACTATGGCGAGCACTGCATGCCATCCTCCAGGGACGGCCACGAGATCGCCTGCTCGCTGTACGTGGACCACCTGCGCGCAGGCGGCTCGAGCCCCGCCGTGCCAGAGGCCCAAGAGGCCGCGCCGGCCCCGGGCACCGGCCCTGTCCTGACGCTCCCGTCAGGCCTGGCGCCGGCGGCCCCGTCGAGCGCCGGCGTCGTGGTAAACTATGTCGCCACCGCGCGCGACTCGGCGGGCAACCCCGTGCCAGTCTCGTGCGAGCCTGCCAGCGGCAGCCTCTTTCCAATAGGCGAGACGCCGGTATTTTGCATGGCCGCCGACAGCGCCGGCAACACGACGTGGGGAGACTTTGTTGTGACCGTCACGGTGCGCGACACGACACTGCCGGCGATAAACGCCCCCGAGTACGTGCTAGCAGACGCGACCTCGGTGAACGGCGCGGCCGTGGCATACGAGGCCACGGCAAGGGCCGCCGACGGGACCGCGGCGCAAGTAGGGTGCGAGCCGGCAAGCGGCAGCACGTTCGCCGTGGGATACACGGACGTCACGTGCACGGCGACAGACGCGGCGGGCATAACGGCGACGCACAGGTTTCCCGTAATCGTGGATCCGTTCGTGCCGGCGAGCCCGGCGGGCTCGCTGTACTTTTCAGAGACCTTTGACCACGGCAGGCTCGCGCGCTGGACAGGGTCTGGCGACGTGCCGTGGCGGGCCGCCGCGCACGAGGGCCCGATCAACGCCGACGGCACGCGCACAAACCCGTGGTTCAACAAGGTCGCCCAGGCCGACGCTTGTGTGGCCGAGTGCACGCTAGAGCTGACGGCGCCAATGTCCCTCTCTGGCCGGACCGGCGCGACGCTTGCGCTCTCGCGCTATGTCGACGCTGCGCTCGCCGCCGGCGAGCACCTCAAGGTCGAGGTCCACAGCTCTGGCGCGTGGACCACGCTGGCGACGTGGACGCACGGCTCTGGGGACGACGGCGCGTGGCACCACGAGACGTACGACCTCTCGGGCCACCTCGCCGGCGACTTTAAGGTCCGCCTTGCGGCAAGGGGCGACTCGGCATCAGACAACGTCGCAGTCGACAACGTGCAGGTGTGGGTCAGCGGCGGCGCCGCGGTGGCCCGTGACACGGCCGCGCCGGCCCTCGCGCTGCCGGCTGCGATAACGCTTGCACAGACCTCGCCGGCCGGCGCGGCCGTGTCATACACGGCCACGGCGACGGACGCCGTCGACGGGACCATCGCGCCAAAGTGCACGCCGGCGAGCGGCAGCACGTTTGCCGTGGGCTCGCGGCACGTCGAGTGCTGGGCCGTCGACAGGCTAGGCAACGCCGCGAGCGGCAGGTTTTCCGTCACGGTGACTGACGCCGTGGCGCCAGTGCTCGCGGTCCCCTCTGGCATAACGGCCGCCGCGACGTCAGACTCTGGCGCCACCGTTGCGTTCACGGCCACGGCGACGGACGCCGTCGACGGGACCCTCACGCCGTCGTGCACGCCGGCAGGCGGCAGCACGTTTGCCGTGGGCGAGACAGAGGTGACATGCATGGCCACGGACAGGGCCGGCAACTCGGCGTCTGCGTCGTTTACCGTCACGGTGACGCCGTTCGTGCGGACCGTCCTGCTCGCGGGGTTTGAGTCCGGCCTGTCGGGCTGGACAGTGTCAGGCGGCGGCTGGGAGTCCACGGTGCCCGAGGACGGCAGCCCGGCGGGCTCGGCGGCCACAAACAGGGCCGCCACGGCCGACTCGTGCGCCGCCGAGTGCGCCCTCGGGCTTGCCACGGCCATAGACCTCTCGCCGTACGCCAGCGCGACGCTCACGTTCTGGAGGTATGTGGACTCTTCGCTGGGCGACGGGGACTATCTCAGGGTGAGCGCAACGAGCCACGGCAAGACGACGGGCCTCTACGAGTGGACCTCCAGGTCGGACTCGCGCGGCGTGTGGGTCCATGAGACGCACAGCCTCGCAGACCACCTCTCCTCGGGATTCAAGATTGGGTTTGCCGCGAGGGCCGACGCGGCCACTGATGACGTCGCCGTCGACACGGTCAGGATCACGGCCTCGACGCACGCGCCGATCGACACGGTTGCCCCAGTGATAACGGGGCCGTCCTCGGTCACCGCCGAGACGGTGAGGCCCACGCACAGGTCGACGATGGTCTCTTTTGCCGTCGCGGCGACGGACAATGTCGACGGCGCAGTCACGCCGTCGTGCTCTTGGACCGCGCTGGAGACGGCGCGGTCCGGCGCGTCAGGCGGGCCATTTGGCGTGGGCACGACGACGGTGACGTGCACGGCGACAGACGCGGCGGGCAACTCGGCGAGCCACGCGTTTGCCGTCACCGTCAGCCAGGGGACAGCCTCGGCGTCCGAGCCGAGCGACGTGCGCGGCGGCGTGCTGGTCCACGCGCACTTTGACCAGACGGTTGGCAACAAGCTCGACTATGTCTCGACGACGGGGACCGCGGGCATTGTCCTCGAGCACGACGGCAAGACTGCCCTCCTCGTCTCTTCGCACGTCGTGGACCACGAGGACTCGAGAAACCTCGCGCTCTCTGGCGTCCTGCTGTACGGCAACCGGCCCACCGAGCACGCGAGAATAGACGCCGGCGGCCACGGCAGGCTCAACACGACGGCGCACAGCGCGCACCACCTCAACGAGAACGTCATAGGGACCGCGGTCCTGGCGACAACGGACGCGACGCACGGGCGGACCGTCTCCTCGGACGCGGCCCTCCTCCACGTCACCGGCGCCGACGTGACGGCCCACGTGGGCCAGATACAAAAGGGCGCCACCCTGCTCACGCCGTCGGCCCGGGGCGGCGCCGCGGGCCTCGTGGGAAGCGAAGTCGAGCTCGTCGGCGGGACGGTCACGAGCACGGGCGTGATCACGCACGCCGACGCGACTGTCAAGTTTCCCCTCAAGGCGTCCTCGGGCCAGGTCGTCCTCACGGGCCAGGTCGTGGCCACCTACTCGGCGAGGCCAGGTGACAGCGGCGCGCCGGTCATACGCACGGCCGACGGGACCACGACGCTGCTGGGCATACACGTCGGCCACGCCGACGAGGTCCTAGTCGACGCCACGGGCGCCGTGACGGCCGCCTCGCCACGGTCCCTTGACGCCGCAGGCGTCGGGCCGCGCCAGTTTGGCGTATTCTCGCCGTGGGAGAGCATACAGCGCGACCTGGGCCTGGGATAGGGCAGTCCACCCGGCCGCGGGCCAGGCCAGGTTTATTAGGATCCATGGCTCCCCCCGGCGGCAGCATGGCGCAGTGCGGCGGTCTTGGCATTTGCGGCGAGCCCGTCTCCAATGTCCCCGCGGTCCACGCAACGCTGCACCGGTCGGGCAGGGTAGACGTGTCGCCAGTGTGCGTGTCGGCAAGCCAGGCGACATGCGCGATCAGGCTCCCGCTCTGCCCCGTGCGCGTCGAGGCCGACGGCGGCGAGGAGACGCTGCGCTATCGCGCCGCCGACATGGTGGAGGGCAGGCTGTACAGGGTCACGTGGTACGGCGAGCGGTACGCCCTGCGCAGGTCGGGCGACGGCGTGGAGATTCTCAAGTTTTACCCAGACGGGGGATGACCGTGGCAGGGGACGCCAACAGGGGAAGGCCAGTGCGCAGGAGGGGGCCGTGATGCCGGCCCGGCGCGCGGCGGCACCGCGGCAGTACAGGCTGGCCGGCGTTCGCAT
>RHFA01000165.1 GCA_003724275.1 Thaumarchaeota archaeon S13 | reverse complement strand
TCGTCGCGCTTCTCGGCAGGCACGGCACAGTCGGGAGGGACACCCACAGGGCGGCCAGGAACTTTGTTGTAAAGCAGTGCTTTGCAATAGCCAAGGATCACGGACTCGACCAGATGGACTATAGGTACCGCGACGGCGAGTCCGGCCCGCAGGCTTCGCTGATGACCATAGACCTGCACGCCGTCGAGCCGGATGGCTCCGCGCCGACGGACGGGCTCTTTCCGGACGCCGCCTCCGAGCGCGCGTTTCTCGCCGCGATCGCCGGCAAGGGCAGGGCCGGGCCGGGCCGCATGGCGCGAGACGCAATAGTCCCGGAGCGCGAGCGCATGGCGCCTCCCAGGGGCCACGGGCGCGGCTAGCGGGCAGGATCCGCCCTGGGCGGCTCCCCGGCCGGAGCGGGCGCGGGCGCCTACACATAATAACGCGTCCCGGCGGGCGCCGCGCCGTTGGCCACCGTGACCGAGCAGCGCGCGGGCCTCGCCGAGGCCGTCGCGCGCACGCGCGCCGAGACGATGGGCCTCGTCTCGACGCTAGAGCCCGACGACATGGTCGTCCAGACGGCCCCCTACACGAGCCCCCCAAAGTGGCACGCCGGGCACGTGAGCTGGGTGTTTGAGATGGTCATCCGCAAGGCCGACGCGTCGTACTCGCCGACGCCCATGGCCGGCTCGCCCTACCTAAACTCGTACTATCTGGGGGCAGGCAGCCCGCACCCAAAGGGCGAGCGCGGGGCCGTCTCGAGGCCCACTGCCGCCGAGCTCCTCGAGTACCACGGCGAGGTGACGCGCCGCCTCGGGCCGATCCTGCGCGAGGCACGGGCCGGCGGCGAGGCGGGGCGCCTCCTCGAGATGGCCATGCACCACGAGTGCCAGCACCAGGAGCTCATGGTGTACGACCTGCAGCACATGCTCGCCTCTCGCTATGAGCCGCCCTCGCGCGCCGCTCCCCCCGAGCCGTCGCCTCGCGCCCGGCCGCGCAGCGTGCGCGTGCGCGGCGGGAGGGCAACCGTTGGCCACGGGGGCGGCGGGTATGCGTACGACATTGAGATGCCCGCGCACGAGGTCCTCCTCGCCGACTATGAGATTGACGTGTTTCCGGTCACGTGCGGGCAGTATGCCGAGTTTGTCGGCGACGGCGGCTATACGGACTATCGCCACTGGCTCTCAGACGGCTGGGACGCCGTGCGCGAGGGCCGCTGGGAGGCCCCCATGTACTGGGAGCGCGACGGGTCCTCATGGGCGGTCCACGACATGGCCGGCAGGCGTCCGATCGTGGACGACGAGCCGGTCCGCTGCGTGAGCTATTACGAGGCCGACGCGTACTGCCGCTGGGCCGGGAGGCGCCTCCCTACCGAGTTTGAGTGGGAGGCCGCCGCGCGCGGCGGCGGCGGGGGCCGGCCCGCGGCGTTCCCTTGGGGCGACGGGCCGCCTGACGCGTCGCGCGCAAACCTCCTAGAGTCGCGCCTCTGGGCCCCGGCGCGCGTGGGGTCGTACCCCGGCGGCGCGAGCGCGTGCGGCTGCGAGCAGATGATAGGCGACGTCTGGGAGTGGACGAGCTCCGAGTTTGCGCCGTATCCGGGGTTTGAGTCGGGCTTTGACGAGTACAATGACAAGTGGTTTGGCGGCCAAAAGGTCCTGCGCGGGGGCTCGTCGGCCACGCCGGCGGCCTCGATACGCGCGACCTATCGCAACTTTTTCCGCCCGCACGAGCGCTGGATGTTCGCCGGGTTTCGCTGCGCGCGCTAAGCGCGCGAGCAGAGGACCAGCGCATAGCGCCGCGCCGAGTCGTGCCACGTGCGCTCCACGCGCAGGCCCGCGGCGGCGGCGAGGTCGCCTATGCCCTCTGGCGTGTACTTGTGCGAGTATTCAGTGAGGACGAGCTCGCCGCGTCGCAGCTCGGCGCGGCCGCCGCATACCTCTATCTCCTGGCCCTCGAGCGCGCGCAGGTACATCTCTATGCGGCGCTCGCCGGCGTTATAGACGACGTGGTGCTCGAACTTTGAGACGTCAATGCTGCCGCCCAGCTCGGAGTTTATGCGGTGGAGGAGGTTTAGGTTGAACTCGGCGGTGACCCCGGCGGCGTCGTCGTACGCCGGCACGAGTGCCGACTCGGGCTTGTCGAGGTCGACGCCCATGAGTAGCGCGTCCTCGGCGCGCATGACCGAGGCGACCGTGCGCAGGAACGAGCGCGCGCAGCTGCCAGTGAGGTTGCCGATGCTCGAGCCCAGGAACGCGATGAGGGCCGGCGCGTCGCCAGACGAGTGGGCCAGGCGCAGGCCGCTCTCGTACGTGTCCTCCACGCCGACGATCCGCAGCCACTCGTACGACTCTAGGAGCGCGCGAGACGCGCCCTCTAGCGCGCGCGAGACGTCGATGGGCGAGTAGGTCACGTCGCCCTGCGCCTCGTTCATGCGCTCTAGCAGTATCCTAGTCTTTGCCGACGAGCCGCTGCCGAGCTCTATGAGGCGGCAGCGCGGAGGCAGGGCCGAGGCGATCTCGGCCCCGGCGCGCTCGAGTATCTCCGTCTCGGCGCGCGTCAGATAGTACTCTGGCAGCGAGCATATCCTCTCAAATATCTCCGAGCCGCGCTCGTCATAGAGAAAGCGCGGATCGAGGCTCTTTTTTGGCCCGCACAGGCCCCTCCTCGCGCACTCGGCAAAGTCCGAGGCTGCCCCGCCGTTGTGCGGGACATAGTACTCCAGCCTTGGCGCCGGCCTGCGCACCTCATAGCGCCCCCCGTGCCGCGTCGTCGCGCTCGTGCGCGCGCGCCGCCGGAGATTTACATAAATGCCTATTGCCCCGGAGCGCGGCCCATGGCCGCCGAGCCCCTGCTGCGCCTCCGCGGCGTCTCAAAGTCCTTTCTCGGCGCGCGCGGGCGGCGCGTGGACGCCGTGGCCGACGTCTCCCTCGAGGTGGCCCGCGGCGAGGTTCTCGTCGTCGCCGGCGAGTCCGGCTCGGGCAAGTCGACGCTAGCGCGCCTCGTCCTGGGCGCCGAGGCGGCCGACTCGGGCACGGTGGAGTTTGGCGGCCGCGACGCCGCGCGCGACATTGCGCGCGTGAGGCGGCGCTGCTCCATGGTCCAGCAAGACCCGTACGACTCGCTGAGCCCGCGCATGGCCATAGGCGACATTGTCGCCGAGCCGCTAGAGGCCCACGGGATTGGCGGCCGCGCCGCGAGGCGCCGGCGCGCCCTCGAGGCCCTCGCCGCCGTCGGCCTCGAGCCGGCCGCCGAGATTGCCGCGCGCCTGCCCCACGAGCTCTCCGGCGGGCAGCGCCAGCGCGTGGCCATCGCGCGCGCTCTCTCGACGGGGCCGGACATGATAGTGGCCGACGAGCCCGTCTCGATGCTCGACGTCTCTGTGCGCGCCGGCGTCCTGGGGACGCTCGCGGGCCTGCGCGCCTCGCGCGGCGTGGCCATCCTCTACATTACGCACGACCTGGCGACTGCGCGCCACTTTGGCGACACGCTTGCCCTCATGTACCGCGGCAGGGTCGTAGAGCGCGGGCCGGTCGCTCGCGTCCTGGCGTCCCCGCGCCACCCCTACACGCGCGCGCTCGTCGACGCGCTGCCTTCACCGGCGTGGAGGCCTCGCGCCGCCGCGCCCGCCGCCGGCGCGCGCGGGGACGGGGGAGGGTGCGCGTTTAGGCCCATGTGCGCGCACGCCGTGCCAGAGTGCGCGCGCGTGCCAAGGCTCGAGAGGCGCGGCGGGGACTGGGACGTCGCGTGCTTTGCGCCGCTGGGCGGCTAGGCCGGAACCTTTGGCGCGCGGCGATCCTTGTATGTGACGACGTGCGACACGCCGCCCTTTGGGTACACGCCGTATATGAGGGCCGCCTTTTTCACGACAGAGTCCTTGAGGGACACGACGATGAACTGGCTCTCTCCGGCGCGCTCGGAGAGTATCTTTGAGAGCCTCTCGGAGTTTGGCGTGTCGAGGTGCGCGTCTACCTCGTCAAAGAGGTAAAACGGCGAGGGCTTGAGCCTCTGGAGCGCGAGGACAAAGACGATGGCTGCCAGCGACTTTTCGCCCCCGCTGATCGCCGCCGAGTCGCGCTTTGGCTTGTTTGGGAACTGGATGAGGTAGGATATGCCAGAGCTGAATATGTCGTCCTCGTTCTGGAGCTCTATCCACGCGTTGCCCCCGGTCATCTTTGAGAACGTCTGGCGTATCTCCCTCTCGACGGTGTCAAACGCGTCAAGGAACGTCTGGCGCTTTTCGCGCTCGACGCCCTCGATAAAGGCGACAATGCCGTTGCGCTCCTTTTCGAGCCTGTTCTTCTTGGCAGACGTCTCGCGGTACCCGCCAGAGACCTCGGCGTACTTTGCCGGCGCGCCGGCGTTGAGCGTCGTCATCGACTCTAGCTCCTTGCGCAGCTCGCGCAGCAGCGGCCCGACGCTGACGTCCTCGGTGTCCTCGCCGACGCCGTGCGCCGCGCAGACCTTGCGCAGCGACGCCTCGCTCGAGGCGAGGTCGCCAATGTCGCGTCCCAGCGCGTCGCCCTGCCGCTGCGCGAGGGCAATGTCCCTGCTGACAGAGCGCTCGCGCTCGCGCAGGCCCGCGAGGCGCCTCTCATACTCGGCGAGGCGCGGGGCAAACTCGCCGGACTCTGATATCACCTCCTGCTCGCGCTCGCGCATCCCGGCGACCCTGGCCTCGGCCTCGGCGGCGCGCTCGCGCAGGCCGCCGAGGCGCGCGTCGAGCTCGGCGCGCTCGGACTCTAGCTCGGCGCGCTCGGACTCGAGGCGCGAGGCGGCGCCGGCGGCGCGCTCGGCGTCGGCCTCGGCGGCGGCGAGGGCCGAGTGGGCCTCGCCCTCGGCGGCCATGGCGAGGCGGTCCTCGGCCTCGAGGCGCGACTTTTCCTCGCCTAGCCTCTTGACCTCCTCGGCGAGCTCGCCCCTGCCGTCGCCGCGCCTGCCGCGGATCTCGGCGATCCTCGCCTCTAGCCCCTCCACGACTGGCCCGAGGCGCTCGACCTCCGAGGCGGCCCACGCGCGCCTCTTTGCGAGGCGCTCGTTCTGCTCGTCGATGCGGCGCACGACCCTGCGCGCGCCGGCGATCTTTGCGACTAGGTCCTCGTGCGTGCTCTTTGATGTGGCAATCCCCGACTCGTGAGTGAGGAGCCTCGCGCGGGCCCGCGCCTGCGCGGCGGCCATGCGCTCGAGCGCGGCCCTCTTTTTCTCGGTGTACTGCTTTATCATGGAGATGGACTGGAGGAGGCCGTCTACGGTGGCGCCCATGGCTATGCGCCTTGTGAGGTCCGTAATCCTCGACCCCGCGTCCATTATAGACGCCGCGGCGCCAGGCTCAAAGAGCTCGCCGGCAAGCGTCACGGCCCGGTGCCCCGCGGCCGCAAGCTCCCTGGCGGCCCTGGGCGACTTTGCGATGGCCACTCCGCCAAAGAGAAACTCCACAACGCCGGCGTGGCGCGCGTGGGCCCTGACGTGGTCGGCGAGCATCCCCTCAGAGCCCTCCGGTGCGGCCCTGTTTGTGCGCGCAATCCCGCCTAGCGCGATGACCTTGAGGCGCGGCATTCCCCTCGAGCGCGCATACTCGGCAATCCCGACCATCGTGTCAATGTCCCCTGTGACTATGGCCTTTAGCCACTCCGAGCCAGCCGCGAGGACCGCGCGCTCGTGCTCCTTGTCCCACGAGACGAGCTCGTACGCGACGCCCTCTATGCCGATCTCGCGCGCGTTCTCCCTGAGGCGCGATACCGAATAGTCCTCGTGCATGATCCCCTTGATGACCTTCATCTTTGCGCGATAGCGCGTCGCGGCCCTCTCGGATCGCGCGACGATCGTGCCGAGCTCGTCAATGTCGCGCGTGACCTGCTCCATCCTCGAGCCCAGCGAGGCAATCCTGTCGCGCACGTCCGCATGCGAGCGCGAGTGGTGCGCGATCACCCTGCGCAGGCGCGCGTCGATCGACTCTAGCCTCGCAATGTCGGCGGCTATCGCCGCGCGCCGCGAGGCGTTTGCGCTAGACCTCGCGTCAATCTCGGCGGCCTCGCGCCCGAGGTTTGACGCCGACAGGGCCGCGGCGTCGCGCTCCCCGGCGGCCTCCCTGGCGAGGCGCTCGTCCTCGGCGGCGCGCTCGGCGGCGCCCGTGTGGCGGCCCAGGGCCTCGGCGAGGCGCGCGCCGTTGCCCTCTATCCTCGCGCCAACTGTGGCCCTCCGCTCGCGCGCTGCCCCGAGCGACTCGCGCAGCGCGCCGGCGCGCGCCTCGGCGCCCTCGCGGGCCTCGCCGGCGGCGGCGAGCTCGCCAGAGACGTCTGGCAGCCTCTGGGCGACCTGGCCGGCGCGCCGCTCGGCGACGGCGAGCGCGCCCTTTGACTCC
>RHFA01000114.1 GCA_003724275.1 Thaumarchaeota archaeon S13 | reverse complement strand
GGTGACGCCCTCGCCGACGGGAAGCCCATTCTGCCTGAACACGCCGTCGAGGGAGGGGTACCCCGCGTCTTCCCAGTCGTCGCGAAAGTCGTGGATGGACGCAGCGGGGTACTGCTCCCCGGGCTCGGGCTCATCTAGCAGGACGTCCCAGATCAGCTGAGCCCCACCGTGGATGTTGTCATGCGCCTCGTCTTTTCCCGAGTCGTGTATGTCCCAGAGCACGCCGGCCACCCTGCCCTCCACGTCCGGCCCAAACTCAGCAGCGTACAGGCCAAACTCCTCGTTGGTGCCGGGAGCCTCTAGGTCAAACCCCACCCTGCCCCTGTTAAGGACGGGGGAGCCGGCGACTAGGCCTTCAACAAACTCCGCCCAACCCTCAACCCACGCGCAGGATTCTGACGACGCCACGTTGAAAAAGTGCGGATTGCACGATGTCGTGGGGGGAATCCCGGCTGTCTGAGCCATTACGTGGTGCGCGTACTCGTGACGCAGGACTGTAGGATAAAGGGGATCGCGCACGGATCTCTCAATCATGGTATATATGGTTCCCTCAAGCTGCCGGTATCCCGCGCTGCTAGTAGAGGCGTCTTGAACAATCACATGGGGAACGCTATAGCTGAACGTTTCCAAAAAGTACTCACGCGCGTGATTGATGGTTTGGTGCGCCCGCAGCGCATCCCTAAGACTATTTGTATTTAACGCAAAAGCCATGCCCACGGACAGCGTAGCGGAAAGAGATTCGTCGGGTACGTTGACATACATTGCGTACGGTTCTGGCTCGGGCTGACCCCGCCTCATGACGGTCGCCCCAGCCCCTTCCACAGTAAACCGCACCGTGATGTCGGCGTCCGTCCCGTCACCGTCTGGGTCTTCCCGTGGGAAGACTAGGGAATAAAACCCGTCAGACAAGGTTTGCGTGCAAGCAGCCGCGCCGTTGCGGGTGATCGGCGTCATGAGGTTACCCTGACCTCTGTCGTACATGCACACGCGTACGTCACCAGCCGGAACCTTGCGCGCCACATTATAACTACTATAGAAATAGCCGTACGCGTACGTCTCGCCATCCCCCGCAGACATGCCCCCCACCACGCTTCCGGCTGGGAGCGCTTCCACACGCGGGGGTGGATATTTTAGAGCTTGCCGGTGCGGGTAGGCCTCGATCGAGCTGCCTGACACCATGGAGGGCTTGTCGGCGATGGTCGCGCCGCCATTGTGGCGCGCCACGTACAGCGGGCCGGCTGGGCCGTCGCGCTCGGAGAGGCCGGGATCCACCACAATCTCCGTGACGGGATAAAACATGCCCTTGTCATCTAGGCGTACCGTAACAACCTGCCTTTGGGAGCCAAAGGCGTCATACGCGTTGGTCTTTGTGTACTCGTACATTGTGCGGTCATAGTGGTCAACCCACAGAGCCACGCGCTCAAACCCAGCCTCTTTCCAACCGACGACCTCGAGCTCCTGCGGCAGGCGCAGCCTGGCCGTGCTGCCCACGTAGCCCGGCGGAGGCGCGTCGGCCACAAATCCCGGAACGGCACCATGTTCGCCGGGCGCACGCCCCGGAACCAGCCCAGCCTGCGCGTCGTCCCCCCGTGGCTCCCAAGAGTACTCCCACGCTATCTCAAACGCCTTCCCGCTAGCGATCTCACTTGGAACGTCGTACGAGCCTGCCGGCCACATGCACTCATAATCACAGGGAAGCGAGGGAACCGACGCGTGAGCGGGCAGGAGCCCACACGCCGCAGCCGCGGCTAGGACAGCCGCCACACACCCCAAAACCCTGTCCATCGCAGCGCGCGAGCATGCTGCCGGATTATAGTTTTTCTCGTGGGGCCACCGGGCCTCCTCGCGCAGGCGTGGAAATGATTTCCGGAACCCACGCCCCCGCCCCAGGCGGCAACCTTTAAAACGCCGCCACCGGCGCGCGCGCCCCGATAATGGCGCTAAAGGCCACCACGGTCGGGGCCGACGACCTCAAGGCTATACTCTCGGCCGTCTCGACGCTAGTCGAGGAGGCGACGTTTGTCGCGACGGCCGAGGGGATCACGTTTCGGGGCATGGACCCCTCGCATGTCGCCCTCATCGACATTACGTGGCCAAACTCGGCGTTTGAAAAGTACAGCTGTGACAGCGAGGTCAGGTTTGGCGTCAAGGTCGACGAGCTCGCAAAGCTCATAAAGCGCGCCTCCAAAAAGGACCCAATAGAGGTCGGGACCGAGGACGCGCAGCTGACCGTCAAGATCGGCTCCGCCAAGCGCTACAAGATTCGCCTGATAGAGTCCTCCGAGAACGAGACGCCGCTGCCCAACATCACGTATGACGCAAAGATGGTCATGGAGGTCCCGACGTTTGAAAAGACGCTAGGAGACATTGAGGTCATCGCCGACTATGTCACGCTCACGACGGAAAAAAAGTCCACCGAGTTTTTCGGCAAGGGCGAGACCGGCGAGGCGGCCGTCTCCGTGTCAGAGGGCGACGAGGGGGTCAGCGAGCTGGGCACAAAGCAAAAGGCGACTGCGACGTACAGCCTCGAGTACCTGCTGCCCATAGTCAAGGCAGTCGGGACCGCGGCGCCGGACATAAAGTGCGAATACTCTACGGCAAAGCCGCTGCGCATGGAGTTTCGCGTGTCCAACATTGGGCGCATCCACTTTTACCTTGCCCCGCGCGTTGACACCTAGCGCGCCGCGGGGCGGAGAAAGATGAGGCTCGTCATAAAGCACGACGGCGCGTCGATCGACGGCGCGCCGCGCCTCGCGCGCGCCGCGGGGACGGTCGCAGCGGCTGCCCGCGCGCGCCGGCCCGCAAGCCGCGGCACCGTGGCAGTCTGCTCGGCGATCGGCGGCACGACGGACTCGCTAGTTGACGTCGCGCGGCGCGCCGCGCGCCGCGACACGGAGGGAACGAGGTCCGCCGTCACGGCGATAGCCGAGGCCCACAGGGCAATGGCGCGCCGCGTCCTCTCCGAGGAGGCCGCGCGCGCGAGGCTCCTCTCCGAGCTCGACTCGGAGGCCGGCGAGCTCGCCGCGCTCGCCGACGGCCTGGCGAGGATCGGCGAGGTGACGCGCCGCTCGGCGGACCACATTCTCTCCTTTGGCGAGCGCCTCGCGATCAGGGTGTTTGCGCACGCGCTCGCCGCCGAGGGCGCGCCGGCCGTCGCGCTCACCGGGGGAGAGGCGGGCATACTGACGGACTCGGACTTTGGCGAGGCGAGGCCACTCATGGACACGACGCGCCACCGCGTCGCGCGGGCACTCGGGCCGCACCTAGAGTCCGGCACGGTCCCCGTCATTGGCGGGTTTGCCGGAGCCGACCAGCACGGGCGGACGACGACGATGGGCCGCGGGGGCTCGGACTATACGGCCACGCTCATCGCCGCGTGCGTCGGCGCCGACGAGGTCTGGATGGTCGGCGAGTCCGGCGGCCTCTCCAGCGCCGACCCGCGCATCGTGCGCGAGGCTGCCCCCGTCGCGTCAGTCTCGTATGTCGAGGCCATGGAGATGTCGACGTTTGGCGCCAGGCAGATGCACCCAAAGACGTTCGAGCCGCTGCTCGGCACGCGCATACGCATGACGATGGCCAGGCCGGCGGCAGATCCTGCGCCGCGCGCGCCGGCCGCGCGCAGGCTCGACATGGAGTCAGCGACGCGCGTGGGCCCGACGTCCCCCAGGACGATAAAGTGCGCGAGCACGCTGCGCCACAACGCCCTAATCGACGTGCGCGGCGGCACGATGGTCGGCGAGCCGGGCACGGCGGCGGGGATATTTGGCGCGCTCGCCAGGGAGGGCATCAACATTATGATGATCTCGCAAAACCCCTCCGAGTCTAGCATTACCATGGTCGTGCGCAGGGACGCCCTCGACCGCGCGGTCCACACGCTAGAGCTGGACCACCTCGGCGGCACGATAAAGGGCATAGACGTGGTTCCCAGCGTCGCCATCGTCGCGCTAATAGGCTCGGGCATGAGGGGGACAGTCGGCGTCGCCGCGCGGGCCCTCGGGGCCGTGTCGCAGAGGCGCGTCAACATACTGATGATCACGCAGGGCTCCTCGGAGCTAAACCTCGCGTTTGCCGTCAAAGAGTCCGACTCGGCCGCGGCGGTCCGCGCGCTGCACTCCGAGTTTTCGCTGGGCCAGGGGGGGAGGCGACGGTGAGGGCCGCCGCAGCCATCGCCCTGGCCGCCGCGCTGGCCATCGCGTGCGCCGCCGCGCACGACGCCGACGCCGCGCCGGTCCGCAAGCTCCACTTTACGTCGACATACACGTCGTATCCAGACCCCTCCGGCGCCAACGCGACAGTCGCGATGGTCCTGCCGCCCAGCGAGGGGACGATCTATGTCGGATCGCTCACGTACGCGGCCTCCGCGCCGGCGCAGGTCGTCGTCCTCCACGAGCTCCACGGCCCGCCGGGGAGCCTGCCGTCGTGGGGCGTGCCGGGCCAGGACGCGTACGCCGCGTCGCGCCTGGGCGCCAACGCGACGGCCGGCTCGTTTGGCTTTGCGGGAACCGCGGTCCTCCTGCGCGGCGCCGGCCCGTTCGTCGCGACTGCGAGCGTGGACACCTTTGCTAGGGGCCAGCCCGCCGAGATCCGCACCGAGACGATCGAGGTCGCCGCGCACACGCCGGAGGTCAGGCTGGTCCGCGCCGAGGTTCCAGTCACGCTCCCCCTCCACGAGGGCATACTCGGCGGGGAGCGCGTCCTGTACGCGATCACAGAGTCCAGCGACGCCGAGCTCGCCGCGCGCCTCTCCGGCGAGCAGGGGCGGCCGGTCACGCACGCCGCGCCGCTCGCCGCGCTCCTAGAGGAGGCCGACGGGTCCGGGGGCCACGAGCCGCCGAGGGTCTATGCGTTTCGCAACGGCGTCAAGGGCGGCGGCCTAGAGGGCTACCAGCACGAGGTCTTTGAGGCCGGCCCCGGCGATCGCGCATACTCGCCGGCAAGCGAGCTCGTCTATGCAGAGTGGAGGCGCAACCTGACCCCCGAGGTCCTCGCGTCGGCCGAGGAGGTCGGGCAGGCCGTCACCGACGGGCGCGTCTCGCTAGAGGAGCCGGGCATCGTGCTAAACCTGCCGCCCGTATCGTGGCCCGGGGGAGAGATCCCGGTCGGCCGGGCCGGCGCCGCAGGCGGCGCCGACAAGGGCGATGGCAGGGAGGGCGGCGACGGTGCGGACGGCGGATCCGGCGACGGGGGCGACTCTGCGGATCCCGGCGATGACGCCACAGGTTCCGGCGGCGAGGAGACTGGCAACGAAAAGGACAACGGCGCAGGCGGTGCGCAGGACAACGGGGACAGCGGCGCAGGCGGTGCGCAGGACAACGGGGACAGCGGCGCAGGCGAGATGGATCCTAGCGGAGAAAAAGCCGATGACGGCGAAAAGGACAGCGGCGCAGGCGAGATGGATCCTAGCGGAGAAAAAGCCGATGACGGCGAAAAGGACAGCGGCGACGCGGATCCTAGCGGCGGAGAGAAGGACAGCGGCGACGGCAGCGAGCAGGACGCCAGCGGCGAACAGGACGACGGCGCCACAGACCCGAAAACGCAGGGCGAGGGGGATGCACGGGAAGGGGACGCCGAAACGGACGTTGTCGTGCCCGAGGCGTACCAGGCCAGCGAGGTGAACGTCGAGGAGATGACGGCGACGTTTGTCGCGAGGCGCGCATGGGGGCCAGACGGCCAGACGATATACCACATCATGACCGGCGCGGCGCCGTCGGGCCCGGCGCGCGTCACAGGGACGGCCGACGCGCCGGGGATGCAAAACTATACGGCGACGGCCGCCGTGGCCGACCTGCACTACTTTCGGGGCGGCCTCGCCGGCGACGGCGCTCTCGGCTCGCAGCCGAGCGTGGCATCTGCGGTTCCCGGCGACGAGGGGTACACGCCGCTGTGGCGGGTTCACGTCGTCGAGTGGGCCGACGCCAACGCCGCGGCGGTCGTAGAGACGCGCGACGACATTGACCACCTCGACGCCGACGGCGCGGTCACGGTGAGCGCCGCGCGCCCGCTGGGCCTCGACCTTGTCGTGAACGCACCGATAGTCGACCCCTTTTGGGAGCCAGAGGAGGACGGGTAAAAAAAGGGAGGGTGCGCGGCGCGCACCCCCCGCAGTGGCTATTGGCGCGCCGCGGAACCGGCACCCAAACAGGCCGTGCCCGCTAGCGCCATGGGGGGACGCAGCTCCCCCCGTGATCCTGCCCACCGCCCGTAGGTCAGCTCGTGCGTGGGCACTCCGGCCTCGGCCCCGCCGCGCCCTGCCCTGGGGACGCCACGCTCAAGGCGCCTCTTGCGGCGCTGGCGTCCCGGCGGCGCGGTCCCGGCCATGGTCTCCGGTCCGGCAGCACTGTTCGGCCGGGCAGCCGTGGCTCGCCCGGCCGTGGCCTTCGTGCGGGTGCGCATTGGGAGCCGTGCTCGGGCGCATTATAT
>RHFA01000051.1 GCA_003724275.1 Thaumarchaeota archaeon S13 | reverse complement strand
CGCTCCATGTGGCCGGCATAGAGTTTGTGGACTCTTTTGAGAGCCTCCTGGTGCAGGTGGCCGACGTCATAGCCTACATCATCAGCCGGTACATCAACGGCGACGAGAGCTTTGGGGAGATGGCCAGGCGCCTCCTTGACAAGATGTGGGTCAGTGGGGGCGGCAGGCATCGCGGCTGGAAGACAGTCGGGATTAGGGCGGGTGCGGCAGTCTAACTTCAGCTATCCCTGCCGCCCCTAGGGCCGCTACGACCTGCAGCCTTGCGGCGCTGCCGCGGGAGGGGCCTATTAAGTGCCTGTGCGGATCCTGGGCGGGCAGGGCGCATTGGGATTAGGGCGGGTGCGGCAGTCTAACTTCAGCTATCCCTGCCGCCCCTAGGGCCGCCTCGACTTGCAGCCTTGCGGCGCTGCCGCGGGAGGGGCCTATTAAGTGCCTGTGCGGATCCTGGACACGCGCGCCCGGCGGCCCGGCACCGCCGCGGGCCGCACCTGACTTAATATAGGGAGGGCGGCGCGGCGCGCGCATTGGCGCTGGCCAAGGGCTCCCTGGTGATGGTAGAGTATGAGAGCAGGGCAAAGGGCGGCGAGGGCACCATCGAGACGACGCGCGGGGCAGGCGGCGCGCACTCTGCCAGGCTCGTGGCAGTCGGCGAGGGGTGGGTCCTGCGCGGCCTGGACACCGCGCTAGCCGGGATGTCCGTCGGCGAGAGGCGCTCGATCGAGGTTCCCCCCGAGGGCGCGTACGGCGCGCGCGACCCCAAAAAGGTCAGGATGATCCCGCTGCGCAAGCTCGGCGAGGACGCCGAAAAGGTCACCGTCGGCGACGAGATAGATCTCGACGGCCGCAAGGGGACCATACGCTTCATCGGCTCGGGCAGGGTCCAGGTGGACTATAACCACCGCCACGCCGGCAAGGCGATCGTCTACGAGATGCACGTCGTGCGCGAGCTCACCGGCGACGCCGAGAGGGCGTCGGCCATAGTCGACCGCGGCATGGAGGGCATTGGGCGCGGGACGGCCGCGGCGCTCTCCGGCGAGACGCTCGAGGTCAGCATCCCAGAGTCCCTCTTTCGCGCCGAGGGCCTGCAGGCCGCAAAGCAGTCGATACGGCGCGACATGTTTAGGTTTGTGCCCGCCGTCAGGCGCCTGCGCTTTGTCGAGGAGCACCTCGCCGCGCCGCCAAAGCCGACTGCGACGCGCGCCGAGTTTCTGGCCGCCGGCGCGTCAGGTGACGCCGGTCAGGCGCGCAAGGCGCCTGGCGCCGCGGCAGGTCTGCGGCCTCCTGGCCAGTATCGTGCGCCTTGAGGGCCGCAGCGACTGGGCCATGACGAGGGCCTTGACGACGTCGTCCTCCCCTATCCCAATGTCGGCGGCGCGCACGGGCGCTCCGAGCGAGCGCAGGGCCGAGCGTATCGCGCGCCAGTCCTGCCCCTGCAGGCGCGCCGTCATTATCGAGCCAATCCCGCACTTTTCGCCGTGGAGGCCCGCGCCGGGAGCTATGCGGTCAAGCGCGTGCGAAAAGAGGTGCTCTGCGCCCGAGCACGGCCTGCTGCTGCCGGCGATGCCCGCCGCGACGCCGGCGCTGACGAGGGCCTCCACCACGGTTCGAATCTCAACGCCGCCGCGCGCGCCGGCGATTACTGTCTGCGCTGCCATTTTTGCCAGGTTTGCGGCGTACTCGCCATAGTACTCGCCACAGTCCTCGCGCCCAATCTCCCAGTCGCGGACCGCGACGATGTTTGCGACGAGGTCGCCGCAGCCGCTGGCCAGGAGGCGCGGCGGCGCGCGGCGCATGACGGCAATGTCGGCCAGGACGCCCAGCGGCGCGCTGGCGACAAGCGAGTGTGGCCGCCTCCCGCGGACCGAGACAAAGGGGCTGGCAATCCCGTCGTGCGAGGCCGCAGTCGGCACGCTGATGTAGGGGACGCCGGCCAGGCGCGCGGCCATCTTTGCGGCGTCGACTGCCCTGCCGCCGCCGACGCCGGCGACGAGGCCGGCCCGCGAGGCGCGGACCAGGCGGCCCAGGCGGCCCAGGGACCGCGCGTCGTTGTCCGGGGCATCATGGACCTCAAAGGAGACGCCGGCCCTGCGAAGCGAGGCCGAGGCGGCCCGCCCGACGGCCCCCCAGACGCGGCCCCCGCTGATGACTGCGGCGCGCCGCGCAGGCGAGAGCGAGGCCGCAAAGGCCCCGAGGCGCGAGATCGTCCCCTCGCCGACGGCCACGCGGCGCGGGAGCTCCATGGTGTGCGTGCGGCCGCGCGGCGCGGCCCTGCGGGCCCCCATGGGCGCGGAGGGGCCATAAAGTTATTTAAAAGGGTGTCCGGGGGGCGCGCCCATAAGGGGCGCATTTTTGCCGGAGATCGAGAACCTCATACTGCACGGGACCACGACGGTCGGGATACGGGCCGCCGACGGCGTCGTGCTCTGCGCGGACATGAGGGCCAGCGCGGGCTACTTTATAGCCAACAACAACACGATGAAGATACAGCGCATAGACGGGCATGCGGGCATGACGATGGCCGGCGGCGTCGCCGACGCGCAAAACATCACCGACGTCCTGCGCTACCACGCCAGGCTCCACAGGGTCCGCATGCAGAGGCCCATGCCCATACGCTCGATAACGAGGCTCGCCTCGCTCGTGTTCCACCAGAACCGCGGCTACCCGTTCATCGCCGACATACTCGTCGGGGGCCACGACGCCTCGGGCCCGGCCCTCTACAACATTGACATGTTTGGCTCCGTCGAGCCAAAGTCGTACGTCACGACGGGCAGCGGCTCGCCCGTAGCGTACGGCCTGCTCGAGGACGAGTGGGCCGAGGGGATTGGCATGGCCGAGGCGACGCGCGTCGCGTACCGCGCGGTTCGCGCGGCGATTGCGCGAAACATCGGGACCGGCGACGGCATCAATGTCGCCACCATAGACGCGGGAGGCTTCCGCCTCCTCTCGGCCGAGGAGCGCTCGGCGCTGGGGAACTCCTAGGGGCCTCGCATGCGCAACAGGCAGCAGCGAGGCCGGCCCGCAGCCAGCAGGACCGAGCGCGTCTCGGGGCAGGGCATAATGGCCGCAATCCTTCGCGCGCTTCCCGCCGAGTCCGGCGTTCGCAAGATAGAGTACGAGGGCCCAAAGATCGCGCTGTACACGGACTCGCCGCGCCACCTCCTAGAGCACAACGACATCGTCTCCGGGCTAGTCAACACGATCAAAAAGCGCATAGTCCTGCGCACGCTAGAGGAGTCAAGAAAGGACGAGGCCGCCGCACGCCGCACGATCGCCGGCCTCGTGCCAAAGGAGGCGGGAATGCAGTCGATGTTCTTTGACGCGGCGACCGGCGAGGTCACGCTGGAGGCAAAGAGGCCGTGGCTCCTCCAGCGCGGCGCGTCGTCGTTTAGCGCCGCAGCGGCGGCCGAGGCGACGGGATGGATACCGCGCGTCAAAAAGGCCCCGACCTTCCAGTCGAGCACGATCCAGGCGATAAACCACAGCCTCAAGGCGTCAGCGCCGGACAGGGCAAGGCAGCTAAAGAGGATCGGCGAGGACATATTTCGGCCGCGCATATCGCAGAGGACCGACGTGTCGCTCTTTGCGCTCGGCGGGTTTGGCCAGGTGGGCCGCTCGTGCATGCTGCTTGCCACGCCGGAGAGCCGCGTGCTAGTCGACTGTGGCGTCAACCCCGGCGGACGCTCGCCGCCCGAGTCGTTCCCGCGCCTTGACTGGCTGGGCATGACGCTTGACGACCTCGACGCCGTCGTGATAGGCCACGCGCACCTGGACCACACGGGGTTTTTGCCCGTCCTGTGCAAGTATGGCTACCGCGGCCCCATATACTGCACCGAGCCCACGCTGCCCATGATGAACCTCATCCAGCTCGACGCCATAAAGGTCGCCGCCGCGCAGGGCAGGGTGCCCATGTACACCGAGCCCGACGTGAGGCAGATAATGAGGCAGGCGATCACGCTGCCCTACGGGACCGTCACGGACATCTCGCCGGACATAAAGCTGGTCCTGGCGAACGCGGGCCACATCGTCGGCTCGGCCCTGTGCCACTTTCACATAGGCAACGGCGACCACAACTTTGTCTACTCGGGGGACATAAAGTTCGCAAAGAGCGCGCTGTTCGAGGCGGCGAGCTGGAACTTTCCGAGGGCCGAGACGCTGCTAATCGAGTCGACGTACGGCGCAAAGGAGGACATACAGCCCTCGCGGCAGGACGTCGAGGCCCTCTTTGTCAAGCTCGTCAACGAGACGCTCAGGGGCGGAGGCAAGGTCGTCATACCCATACCCGCCGTCGGGCGCGCGCAGGAGATAATGATGGTGATCGACGCGCACATGAGGGCCGGCCGCATGGCCGAGGCCCCGGTGTTCACGGAGGGCATGATAACCGAGGCGTCGGCGATCCACGAGACGCACCCGGACTATCTCGCGCGCGAGCTGCGCCAAAAGATGCTAGAGACCGACGACAACCCGTTCGGCTCGGAGTACTTCACAAACATAGAGCACCCCGGCGCGCGCGACGAGCCGCTGCGCGAGGGCTCGCCGTGCATCATAATGGCGACGTCCGGGATGCTCGAGGGCGGCCCGATACTCGAGTACTTTCGCTCGCTCGTCCCTGACGAGCGCAACCTGCTGCTGTTCGTGTCGTACCAGGTCAACGGGACTCTGGGGAGGAGGGTCCTTGACGGCGCGAGGCAGGTCCAGCTGCCCGGCAGGGGCGGCAAGGTCGGCGTTGTCAGCGTGAGGTGCAGGATGGAAAAGCTCGACGGGTTTAGCGGCCACAGCGACTACAACCAGCTAATGTCGTTCGTGCAGAGGCTGCGCCCAAAGCTGCGCCGCGTGCTGGTAAACCACGGCGAGAGGCGCAAGTCAGAGAACCTCGCGTCGGCAATAAGGCGCCTCTACAGGATTCCCGCGCACAACCCGCAGGTGCAGGAGGCAATCCGCCTATTCTAGCGCGCGGTCGGGCTTCCAGATCTTTATGCGCGACGGCGTGACGATTATGCGCTCCTCGCCGAGGCGCGCGATGTCATAGCCGCTCTCGCCGGCGAGCTCGTAGAGCTCCGTGACGAGCGCTCGCAGCTTTGAGACGTCCTTGCTCGCCAGCGGCGTCACGCGGAGTATGAGGACCATCCCGCGCGCGACGTCCTCCCTTATCTGGCCCATGTCGCCGGGGTCGCGTATCGTGATGGCCTTCAGGTAGGTCGTGGCCTCGTGCCTCTGCATCGCGGGCTCGCCGCCGGGCCTCCCCTTGAAATACCTTTTTTGCCCGCCCGCGCCTAGAGCATGGCCCGCGAGCACTCGTCCGGCTCGGCGGGGACGGCCCTGAGCGTGCCCCCGGCGGCGCCGGACATGGCCACGGAGCCCTCGCGGCCCGCCTCAGAGTCCGAGTAGCGCAGCGTGACGGCCGCGCAAAAGGCAGTGTGGGCCGCGGCGTCCGGGCCGCGGACCAGCGTGACTGGCCCGACGTTCTCGGCGTCCTCCATGACGATGTCGCCCGGAAGCGCGAGCGCCTGTATCGCCTCGTTCTCGGCCTTGTCCCTTCCGACTATCATGCGCGCGCCGTCGCCTAGCCTAAAGTGGCGGCCAACCTTGAGCAGCTCGATGTCGTTTATCGTCGGCGTCTCCGTGTGCGCAAACAGGTCCTTTGCGCGCCGCCCGAACGCCTTGTCAGTGAGGAGGCAGCCGCCGCCGGCGTTTGGCGGGTTTGCGATGCCATACTCGCGGGCCATGCGCAGCTGCGGCTTGCGGCTGCGGCCCCTGACCATGCCGAGGTCCTCGCGGCGTATCAGGCCGCTGCGCTCGGCGTCAGTCGGGTCGAGCAGCGCTCCGCTCAGGGGCCTCACGATCTTGCCGCGAAGGCCAGAGTCCTTTTCGATTATGCGCATCGCGTCGCGGTGCTGGCTCATCGGGCGCTGGCCCAGGACCTCGCCGGATATGATAAACTCGGCGCCGACCTCCTCCATGCGCTCCTTTGCGGCCTCGAACATCATCGCGCGGCAGTCCACGCACGGGTTCATGCCGGCCCCAATGCCGTGCTTGGGGGCCTTGAGCATCTCGATATACTCGTCGCCGAGATAGACGGTCTTTAGGTCGACCCCGAGCTCCTCGGCGCGCTCCCTGATCTCAAAGCCGCACCCGCGGCCGCAGTCAAAGTCGCAAAACGGCGTCCTTATCGCCACGGCCGAGACCTCAAAGCCGCGCTCCTGCATCATGCGCACGGCGAGCTGGCTGTCCAGGCCACCCGAGAGCAGCGCGACGACCTTTTTCTTTGCCATTGCGGGCCTGCGCGGCCGGAGGCCCCCTTATACGTTGCGCGCCGGCACCGGCGCCTGCGGGGCCCGGGACGCCCACAGGGCCGCGCCGCACGGGCGCGCGCGGCCCCCTGGCGGGCCCGGCCGTCCTGGCCCGGTCGCGCGGCGCTGCGGGGCTTGGCGGCACGTCCGCCGGCGGT
>RHFA01000120.1 GCA_003724275.1 Thaumarchaeota archaeon S13 | reverse complement strand
AGCATCGCGGCAATCTCGTCATAGAGTATCTTGACAATGTGGTCCTTGCGCGAGAGGCCCGGCGGCGGCTTTTCCTCGGTGGCCCTCTCCTCTATGCGCTTTGTGACGGCGATTACAATCTTGACGTCGACGTCGGCCTGCAGGAGGGCCCTCTGCACGTCCCTGGACAGGTCCTTTATGAGCTCGGCGTCGACGCCGCCGGCCGAGACGACCTTTTTGATCGCCGCGCGCAGCCCCGTCCTAAGCGTGTCAAGCACGCGCGCGCAGCGCGGCGTCCTCTATTTCAAGACTTCCCCTATACCCGTCCCACGACGCGCGCGCGCGGCGGATCTCGACGTCGCGCGAGTACAGCGGGCACGACACGACAAACGTCTCGGCCTCGCCGCCCTCAAAAGATGCCTCAAAGCCAAACTCGGCGGCCAGGCGGCCAATCCCCTCGGCCCGCTCGCGCGTGACCTCGGCGCCCAGCCACTCAGGACCCAGGCCGCCCGCCGAGACGGAGACGACGACAAACCTAAACCCGGCGCCGATCACCTCGCGCAGGTACGCCACGCCGCCGCGGCCCCAGAGCGGCGCGATCGCGCGAAGGCCCGCGGCCGACGCGGCGGCGCCAAACGCGTCGCGCTGGTGCGCGCTTGCCAGGCCGCCGTGCACGACTCCCTCGACGCCGTGCTCGCGCGCGGCCTCGCGCAGCGCGCCGGCAAGGCCCGCTCCGCCGGACGGCCCAAACTCCACCAGCGGCACGCCCATCGCGCGCGCATGCAGCGCGGCGTGGCGCGCGTTTGGGTGGTGCCACAGCATGTCCTCAGCGGACGCCGGAAGCGCCGTCACGGCGCAGGCAATCTCGTGGCCGGCCATGCGCGCGACATGCGCGGCATACGCGCCGTCCTTGCCCCCCGAGACCAGCGCGGCGAGCCTCATGCCGGCCGCCTGCGGGGGTGTGTGGGCGCCTCGCCACTCATAATCCTCATCATGGTCAGATGGCTTTTCCGCAGCTCATCGGCGCCGCGCTCAGCCCCGAATCCGCATTATTTTAGTCATTCCCATGACTGTCCAGTACTCGACGTTCTGGCCGTTCTCGACCTGGCCCTTGACTGACTCGTCGACCATCGTCACGTCTAGCGTCTCAAAGGTCTCCGAGTCCATGACCTGTATCGTCTCGCCGGTTATCGATATGACCTGGCCGGTCCGCTTGTCGATGAGGGGCACGTGGACCTGCATGCTCACCGGCCCCACGTGGGGGCGCTTTTGGCCGTCAAAGACGCCCACGCCGACGATCCTGGCCTTGGCCGAGCCGTGCTTGCCGGGCTTGCTCGTGTCATACTCTACAATCCTGCACGCCTCGCCGGTCGGCTGGTCAGAGACGGGCAGCAGTATGTACGAGCCCACCTTGAGGGATCCCAGGTCCGCTGGCTTTGACACGGGCCTCGCGCGCCGGGGGCGGTATTTTAAGCCTTTAACGCCTCCCCGCCGGCCGCGCCCGAGCGCGCGCGCCCTCACAAGGTATTTAACGGCGCGCGCGTGGGGCGCGCGCGCAGCGCCCATGGTAACGGAGAACAAGGCCACGATCACCTATGTGCAGCTCCTCAAGGAGGACCTCGGGATATTCCGCCTCGTGCCCAACGACGGCGAGGTTCCAGAGTACCAGGCAGGCCAGTTCATCACGCTGGGCATGAGGGTGCCCGGCGAAAAGAACGTCATCCGCAGGGCCTACTCGATAGCCTCGCACCCCGAGAACCGCAGGTACATCGAGCTTGTCATACGCTGGGTCCGCAAGCCGCTCCCCGGGCGCCTCACGACGCAGCTCTTCAACGCAAAAGAGGGCGACGAGGTGACCTGGATAAAGCCCACGGGCGCGGCCCTGCTCATCAACGACAGGCTTCCGGACGGGCGGCGCGACGAGCGCAGGATCGTCTGCGTCGGCGGCGGCACGGGGATTGCGCCGTTTGCGAGCTTTGCCTCGCACCTGCACGCCGCAGGCGACCGGCGCGAGATCGTCGTGCTGCACGGGGCAAGCTATGTCGACGAGCTGAGCTACAAGTCGCTCTTCACGGACCTAGAGTACGAGAGCCTTGACCGCGGGCGCGACAAGTGGAACTTTACCTACAGGGCCGCGATAAGCCGCCCGCAAGAGTGGTTCAACAGGTCCTGGGGGGGCCACGCGGGCCGAGTCGAGACGTTCCTGCGGCCCGTCAATGGGGGCCGCTCGCCGCTCGAGGAGCTCGTCGGCGAAAAGATCACAAAGAGCAACACGATATTCTACATCTGCGGGTGGCAGGGGACCATCGACGGCGCGATGGACTATTTGAGGCCCTCGGGCTTTGTCACGCAGCGCGAAAAGCGCGCCGACGGCTCTTTTGAGGTAAAGTTCGAGTCCTACGGCTAGGCGGCGCAATTAGACATAATAACGGCCCCGCGGGCGCCGCGCCGGGGACGTAGGTTAGCATGGTATACTGCCAGCCTCGGGCGCTGGAGATCATGGGTTCAAGTCCCATCGTCCCCACCAACTCCGCCCCGGCCGCGGGGCGGCCCGACGGCAATCCCTAAATCGCCCCGATCCGCGCCGCGCGCGCGATGATCGGCGAGGACCTGCTCGCGCTGGCCGAGGAGCGCTACCTCGAGTCCTTTGCCGTCGTCTTTCTCGTCGGGGCCCTGCAGGGCGGCATGCTCGCGCGCGGCGTGAGGCGCCGCTTTCCCTCGCTGCGCTCGCACGCGCGCGCGGCCTCGGCGATAATGCTCATACTGCTCCTTGCCAACGCGACGCTGAGCGCGCTGCGCTTTGCGGCGCCCGAGCGCGTCGACCTCGCGGGCCTCTCAATGCCCTCGACCCCAGACGAGCTCGCCGGCATCGCCGCGCGCGTCCTGGGAATAGACGGCGGGTTTTGGTCGACTGTGGCCATACTCATAACGGTCACGCTCATGCTCATATCGCGCGCCGCCGAGCTGCCAGCGATCGCGCGCTACTTTGTCCTTGCCATAAGCGTGATGACGTTCCTCGTGGCCCTCGCCGCGCGCTTTGCGGGGTATGTTCCCACGGAGTTTCACGTCGCAATGTACTCGCTGTACCACGTGGGAATAGCCGCCGGCGCCTTTCTCGTCATGCGCCGCGGCCCGCCCCGCACGGGCCTAGAGTAGGCAGTAGGCGTACGCCGGCTTGAGCGTGGGGTACATGACGCTGCTCTCGTTGTCCGAGTGGAGCAGGCCGACAGAGTGGCCCAGCTCGTGCGTCATTATCTTTTGGACGGTCGCCACGTCATAGAGCTGAAAGCTCCCGTCGCACGCATAGTCGCCGAGGGCCACCTCGACTATGCCCTTGCCGACGTGCGCGTGGCCTAGGACGCCCTCGCCGAGGTCCCTGACGACCCACGTCACCCAGACGTTGGCCTCGTGCTTTGCGCGCGTCACGCTGAACATTATCCGCGCGTCACGCTCTGCGTACTCGAGCGTCTGGGCCTCCCAATAGTCCATCGAGTCCCCCAGCGTCTCGACGTGGTTTAGCGGCAGGCCAGATGGCTGGTCGTTTATGAACATGCTATAGCGTATCGTCGTCGCGCCGACGGCGCGCACGTCTATCTCGGGGTCGGGAAAGTTGGTCGCCGCGCGCGCGGCCTCCTCGTCAAAGTTCCACTTTACATAGTCGCGGAGGAACTTTTTGATCACGTCGCCGCTGGGGTTTGGGTACTCTATGTACCTCTTTTCCTTGTCGACATTGGAGATGATCCGCGTGATGTAGTTCTTGAAGAGGAGGAGGTCGTCCCTGTCGCGCGCCGCCTTTTCCTCGGCGCTCTCCTGCGGGCCGTCGACCAGGCCGCCGGAGATCATGTCGCGGACCGCCTGCGCCAGGCTGGCCACGGTGACGTTGCCCTTGACCCACTCGGCGAGCGTCTCCTCGCCGGGAATCCTCTCGCCGCGCGGCGCGTCGCCAGAGCCATGGACGACTATGACGCCCTCGGAGACCAGGTGCGAGATGGCCCCGAGAAACTCGTCGTTGCCTATCTTTCCGGAGGCCCACCAGAGCGCGACGTCCGTCGTCCACGCCGGCACCCTCGAGGGCCGCTGCGAGGCGGCCTCAAAGTCGGGCTTTTCGGTTGCCCTGTAGGGGTACTTTGAGATGACGCCGTCGACAAACCTCGCATAGTTGCCGTACACGACGCTCTCGGGGTCGACCTCGAGTGCCCGCGCAAAGTAGTCTCTGGACTCGGCGTACTCGCCGAGGTTGCCAAACCCCACGCCCGCGCCGGCAAGGGCGACTGCGTCATTGGGGTTGTCCTGCAGTATGGTGTAAAACGAGACGAGCGACTCGCGGTGCCTGCCGCTGTTGGACTCGGCTATCCCCTTCAGGCGCAGTATCTCGGGATCCCTCGGGCTCTCCCCCAGGAGGGAGTCATAGATCGCGATCGCCGCGGGATACTCGCCGCGCGCAAAGAGCGCGCGCGCCTCGCCCATCCCGCCGTCGCCCTGGGCCCACGCCGCGCCGGCAAGCGAGGCGGCAAGCGCGCCGGCCAGGGCCGCTGCCGCGAGGGTCGCCATCGCCATCACCGCGCGCGCGGAAATCCAATCTATTTATCCTGTGTGAGGCCGGCGCGGCTCGGCGGGGCGCGCCACGGGGGCCGGCGCGCCCGTGCGCCTGGCCCCGGCCAAAAGGCTTTAACGCCGCGGCGGCCCCGCGCGCGGCGTGTCAGGACGCGCCGCAGGGGGAAAGAGCCTCCGCAGGCAGATAGACGAGGCCACCGCGGCCCTGGGGAAGATCGGCGAGCCGGCGCCTGACAGCCCCGAGCTCACCGACACGGCAAACCTAATCCGCGCAAACGACACGCTCGCGCGCTCGGGCGCCAAAAAGTCCGAGCTCATCGCGCTGTACGCCGAGTATGCGGGGGCGCTAGAGGGGATAATAGACTCTGTCCTAGATGTCCAGTCCGAGATCACCGGGATTCTGCGCCAGGGCCCGCGCCCCCGCGCGCCGGCGCGACGCGCAAAACCTCGCCGGCGGCAAGGCGCCTCTCCTCCCCGCCGCAGCAAAGCACAAGCTCGCCGTCCTGCCCAATCCCGGAGACCGTCCCGGAAACCTCGCCGGGATCGGTCCTGACATCCACGCGGCTCCCGACAATGCCAGACCTGCGCTCCCACTCGCCGGCGATGCGCGCGCCGTCGCCCATCCTCGGCAGCAGGAGCTCCATGTTTAGCAGGAACGACTGCGCGACCCTGGCCGCGGCCCTGTCGCCCCCGTGGACCGACGCGGCCCTGCGGACCGCGCCGCGGATCGACGCGTCCAGCGCGGCCTCGTCAACGTTGAGGTTTACGCCAATCCCGACGACGGCGCTCTCCAGCGCGCCGCCGGAGGCCTCGGCGTCGACTGCAATGCCGGCGACCTTGCGCGCCTCGCCCCCCCTGTCCACGACAATGTCGTTTGGCCACACGAGGCCGGCCCTCTCGCCGAGCGCCCCGAGCAGCGCGCCAGACAGCGCAAGCGAGGCGGCCAGCGGGAGAATGCCCGCGTTTCCGGCGACCCTGCCGAGCACGACTGACATCCACAGGCCGCCGGCCGGCGACTCCCACCTCCTCCCGCGCCGGCCCCTCCCGCACGACTGCGTTCCGGCGGCGACGACTGTCCCGTCTGCCCCGCCGGCGCGCGCGAGCCCGACGGCGCGGTCCTGCGTCGAGCCAATCTCGGCGTGGTACTCGGCGCGCCGGCCGAGAAGCCTGGTCTGCAGCCCGCGCGCGAGCTCCCATGGCAGCAGCAGGTCGCTCCCGCCCACGACCCTCGCGCCCGCGCCAGAGACGTCAATGCGGTACCCCAGGCGGCGCAGCTCCGCCAGCGTCCCGTCGGCGACGCCGGCCACGGGGCCCCTGCGCATCGCCGCCACGGCCTCCCCGAGGCTCCCGTCCACGCGCGACTCCATCGCCTCCACGCCCTGCCGCGGGCCCATAATTACCCACCCCGCGCCGGCCCCGAAACCTACTTTTTTGGGGGCCTCCGGCGCCGCGCCTGATGCCCCCGCAGACGCGCTGCCCCAACTGTGGGCAGGACGAGTGGCTCCAGAGCCCGCGCACGCACTACCTGCCCACGGCCGTGAGGCTCGAGGACGGGGCGTACGGGGCAGACACCTCGCGCGGCCCGCACGTGGCCGTCTGGCGCTGCAACAACTGCCTCTATGTCATGCAGTTCTGGGAGCCCGACTAGGCGCCATTCAGGCGTGGCCGCCCTGCGATCAACCACAATCTAAATAAGCACCCTCCCTTGGGGGCCGCGCCAATGGCAACGACAAGGAAGTCAAGGTCGTCGAGGGCCACAAAGAAGGACCTCGAGGACCGGATTCAGAAGCTAGAGGCACAGATAGAAAAGCTGACAAAGCAGCAGGCAAGGCCGGCCGAGGCGCCCCCAAAGAAGACGCTCCCAAAGGGCACCGCGGCGCCGCCACCGCCCCCGCCGCAGGCATCCTCGACCAGGGG
>RHFA01000068.1 GCA_003724275.1 Thaumarchaeota archaeon S13 | reverse complement strand
GGGGCTGGCTCAAGGCGTCGGGTCTTGTGGCCGCCATGGCTCGCCGGTTCACGTCTGACAGTCCTGGTCAATAAGGCTGGATTGGGGGGTCGGCGCGCAGCGCAGGGTGCGCCGGCTCCGCCTGTGCGGGGGCGCGCGCAGGCCGGCGGCCGCGCCAGATGCAATTCTAAATCGCAATGTAAGTGACGGTCAAGCCCGGAGGCGCGCGCAAGCCGGCGGCCGCGCCAGGACGGCGACGGGCACGGGTTGCCATGCTGGCGGGGTCACGACACGCGCCGCCACCTGCCCCGGGTCGCCCTCACGCCTGCCCCGGACGCGCACGGCGCCGCGGATCCCCGCGGCTTTGGACAGGCGGGACGCACGGAGAGGATCCCGGACGAGGCAGAGAAGGCGGCAGGCAGATGCCTTGATCGCCGAGCCCGCCGCCTGTGCTGTCAGTGCGCCAGTGGTCGGTGCGCCAGTGGTCGGTGCGCCAGTGGCCGGCGCCATGCAGCCCTGGCGCCGCACGGGGTTTGACGGCTCGGCGCGCGACGTGGCAGGCCTGGACATGGTGCCCTGCCACGGCTGCGGCTGGCATGCGCTGCGCGCCGGACAAGCGTTTGCTCGGCGCGACAGGTGCGGCGGGATGGCTGTCCAGGGCTGCGTGAGGGCTGCGACCGGCGCATCGCTGTTGCGGCCATGGCAGGCGTGCGCGTGCCGGCGGCAGTGTGCGGCCGCGGCGCGCGCGAATCGCCGGAACTGGCGCGGCATGCGCGCCACGCGGAGAGCGCTGCCCGCCTATCCCCTGTACCGCAGGCGCTCGTTGTCAAGTATGCGGTCACAGTAGCGGCACTTTAGCACGCGGCCGTCCCTGTCGATGACGTCCATGACCGACTCGATGGGCTCGCCGCTGTTTGTGACACAGTCGGGGTTTGTGCACATGAATATGCGCTCGATTGCGTCAGGCAGCGAGGCGCGCCTCTTTTCGACCAGGCGGTAGTCGCGCACGATGTTGACCGTGGCCCTCGGCGCGATGACGGCGAGCTTGCTCGTGTCGTCGTCGCGCAGCATGACGCCCTCGACCTTTATTATGTCCTTTTTGCCGTGCTTTGCGCTCGGCACGTTGAGGGCCACGGTCACGGTCCGGCCCTCCTGGCCGTCGATGCCCAGGGCCGAGAGGACGCGCAGGCCGCGGCCGGCGTCGATGTGGTCGATCACCGTCCCCTCGCGGATGCGCCTGACGGTGAGCTCCGGCTCGTCCATGGCAAGAGTTTGTATAATCGCCCGTATATAGGTGCGCTGTGAACATGCGCGGGAGCGACGTCATATCCGTGCGCGACCTGGGCCGCGAGGGCCTCGAGCGCGTCTTTGCGGAGACCGACCGGATCGCCGCCATGCCCGAGGCCGAGCGGAGGCGCCTCTGCGCGGGCCGTTCCCTGGGCTACCTCTTCTTCGAGCCGTCCACGAGGACGCGCCTCAGCTTTGAGGCCGCCATGGCGTCAGTCGGCGGGACGTCGCTGGGGATCGCCGACTCGGCGACGTCGTCGGCGCAAAAGGGCGAGTCGCTTGCCGACATGGTCCGCATAATGTCAATGTACACCGACGCCCTGGTCCTGCGCCACCCCCTTGACGGGTCGAGCAGGTTCGCCGCCGAGGTCTCCGACCGCCCCGTCATAAACGGCGGCAGCGGGACCGAGGAGCACCCCACGCAGGCAATACAGGACCTCTACACGATGCGCCGCGAGCGCGGGAGGATAGACGGGCTCACCGTCGGGATCGTCGGCGACCTCAAGTACGGCCGGACCGTCTACTCCCTCCTGCATGCGCTCGGCAACTATGACGTGAAGGTCCACCTCGTCTCGCCCGAGTCGCTGCGCATACGCCCCGAGTCAGTCTATGAGATACGCAAGAGGCTGGATCTCGCCGAGTCGACTAGCCTAGGCGACTGCATCGACGAGCTCGACGTAGTGTACGTGACGCGCGTGCAGCGCGAGAGGTTTCCGGACAGCGAGGAGTACCAGAGGGTTCGCGGGAGCTATGTCGTGGGAACCGACATGCTCCAAAAGATGAGGCGCGGGGCGATTGTGATGCACCCGCTGCCGAGGCTCGACGAGATATCCACAGAGGTGGACTCTACGCCGGCGGCGCGCTATTTCGAGCAGGCGCGCAACGGGATGCGCACTCGCGCGGCGCTGCTGGCGCTGATCCTCGCAGACGGCGGGCCCTAGGCGCGCCGCCGTGTCCGAGGAGTCCCTTCTCGCAAAGTACCTCCTGCGCGGCATGGCCAGTGGGGAATCACTTGATGTCTACTATGAGAGGGCCAGGCCCGGCCCTGACCACCCCTTTGTGTCAACCACGACTGTCCCGTCAGTGGCTAGGGGGTTTGCGATAGATGGCCAGCGCGAAAACCGCGGGCCGCATGTCGTAACTGTGATAGACGCGGCCATGGCCCGCAAGCTTGGCGCGAGGCGTGCACTGTGCGCGCATGCGCCGGACGCGCGAGAACGGCGAAAAGAGGGGGGAGCCCACATGGTGTTTTCCATATGGAACGCCCGTGAAGCACAGGTTCACTTTGACGGCATGTGGCCGCGCGGCTCCCGCGCCGCGCTCAGGGCGATAGCCCCGGTTGACTGGCCCGGCGCGGCGGAGCTGCGCGTCCCGAACGCCAGGATCGTCGGGGCGGAGGATCTGGCGCAGGGGTTATATGCTACCCGTCGCCGCCGCCGCGCGCCATGGAAGAGGAGACTTTTCCAATCCACGTCACCTACGGCGGACCCGTCATGATGACGCGCAAGAGCCTCCGTGGCATGCTTGACCGCCTCGTGCCGCGCGGCCTAGCCTACACGACACACTACCTGCACAACATCAACATGCGCGAGGAGGACTTTGTGGCCGCGTGCCACCACTTTGGCCTGGACCACCTCCTCTTTGACGTGTCGATCAAGGACATACTGACAGAGGTGGAGGCGCGCAGGGCGCGCGGCGCAAGGCCGACCTGCCGCGATCTCCCCGTCGTGATGGGCGAGGAGCAGCGCGAGATTGCCGACGCGTCACTGGACGTGTACGAGCGGCGCGCCGCGTATGCCGAGGAGATGGCCAGGGCAAGGGCTGCCATGAGAGGCACGGCGCGGCGGCCCGCAGCTGGCAGAATCAGGCGGCCTCTCCCCCCGCTGCCCCGGGCCGATGGGGGAAAGGTGTACACGTTCCACCCCCACCACGGAGGCGCCATAGAGGTGACGCGCGAGGGGCTGCGCCACCTGCTTGGCCTCCTCGTTCCGCACGGCCTCGCCTACATCCCGTACCGCCTCTACGAGCATGACCTGTACATGAGCGAGCTCAGGTCGGCGTGCCACAGCCTCGGCCTTCGGCACCTCCTCTTTGACGTGCCGGTCAGGGAGGTCCTGGCCGAGGTGGAGGCGCGCAGGGCGCGCGGCGCAAGGCCGACAGGGCGCGGCCTCCCGCTGGCGATGGGCGAGGAGGACCGCGAGTATGCCGACGCGATGCTCGACGTGTACGAGCGCAAGGCCGCCGAGGCCGAGAGGGCCGCCGCCCTAGAGGTGGCGCCGGCGGCCGCGTGAGGCGCCGGGGGGGGGGCAGTGCCACGCCCACGTGCGGCCCTAGGCGCGCGGGCCGGCAGGATCCGCATAGTCGGCCCGCCACGCCCCTAGCGCCCTGCGCCGGAGCGAGAGCGCGCGTGCGGCCAGTAGGGGCGCGCCGACGGCCGCGGCGACGAACACCGGCGCGGCGAGCAGGGAGTAGGGCACGTCGGCCCCCGCGGTAGGTGCCTCGCGCGCGGCGGCGGACGCCGGCGCCGAGATGCTGGCGTGCCCGACGCGCGCGGCGCCAGGCGCGGCGTACCATATGCGGCCCTCGCCGTCGGCTGCCGTGAACTGGGCCTGCGAGCGCGCCGTCGGGAGGGGAACCTCGACGAGCTCGCCGGAGGCGGGGTCGAGAACTGCCAGCGCGTCGACGGTGTGCTGCGCAAACCACGCGTTGCGGTGCCTGTCAAAGGATACCGAGTTTGGAAGCGCCGCCGCGTCCGGCGCGGAGGCGCGCGAAAACGTCCCGAGGGCCGTCTCGAGGCGCGCCACGCCGCCGGCCTCGGCGTGCTCGGAGACCCAGAGGCCGCCCAGCGGGCCGAACGCGAGCGTCTCGGCAGTGCGCAGCGGCGGGTCGGGGGCAAACTCGGAGATGCCGCCGGTGAGCGCGTCTATGCGGCCGACCTTGCCGCCGGTGAGCTGCGCAAACCAGATGGCCCCGTCAGGCCCCTCGGCGAGGCCAAAGGGCCTTGACTGCGGCGTGGGCGACACGTGCGGCACAAACGAGCCCTCGCGCGGGTCGTGCTCGAGGACCATGTTCCAGTTTGGCACGCTGACCCAGACGTCCCCGTCGGAGGCGGCGTGTATCCACGCCGGCATCGCCGCCAGGCCCCGGGGCCCGAGGCTGGCGGGTATGGCAGTCATGGAGGCCTCGCGCGACTGCGCGTCGAGGCTGCCGATCTGCGCGGACTGGCTGTCTGCAAACCACACCGTCCCGTCGCGCGCCACGCTCACCGTGAGCGACCCCACGCCCTCAAAGGCGTGCTCGGCGACCTCGCCGGTCTGCGCATCGAGGCTCCAGACGCGCGGGGCCGAGGGGTCGCTGATCCAGGCAGTGCCGCCGTGGTGCGCCATGTGTAGCGGGACGGCGCCGTCTGGCATCTCGTGCTCGGTTATCTCGACGGAGAGCTCGGAGGGCAGCGGCTTTGCGAACGCCTCGAGCGCGACGGACTCGTTTGCCGCGCCGGACCGGAGGGCCTCGACGTCGAGCCTCCACGGGCCCCAGAACCCCAGCGTGAGCTCGCCGGAGCGCGTCGCGCCCTCGCCCCGGACGTCCACCTCGATCGGCGAGATTGCGCGCTGCGGGCTGGACACCTTGACGCGCACGCCCTCGAGGTCGTCCAGCGGAGTCCCGTCCGGCGCGGTGACCGAGACGGCTATCTCGTTGGCGCCGGCGGCTAGGGGCCAGACCGTGACGTCAAAGGCCGCTCCGGCGCTAAACTCGGTGGCGCGGAGGCCCGTGAGCGCAGGCGCCGAGGCCTCGCCTCCGGCCTCGCCGCCGGGCAGCGTCGTGTTTGTGAGGAGCGCGACGGCGGCTAGGAGCGCGACGCCGAGGATCGCCTCGGCTCTAAGCGAGCGCTTCAGCCTGGCGATCGCGCGTTTTGCGCCAGGGGCGGCATGGAGGCCGTACGGGTACCGGCGCCACGCGGCGAGGGCCACCATCGCCGAGCCTATGGCAACCTTTGCGGCGAGGATTGCCCCGTATGTGGAGCCGGCGATCGACGCGGTGCTGTCCTCGAGAACCCACATGAGGAGCGGGCCGGTTATCGCCGCGACGCCGACGCAGAGCACAAAGGCCGCCGAGAACGTCGGAATTGCCGCCAGGATTGCGGCGCCAGAGCGCGCGTCTCCGAGGCGCAGGATTGACGGGAGGGCGGCGATCAGCAGGTACACGACTCCTCCGATCCATATTCCGGCGATGACATTGTGCGCATAGTCGAGGATCGCCGCGCCGTCCACGCCGCTGGCCGCGCCGTGGCCGACCATCGTCATTGTCGCGGCCAGCGCGAGGCCCAGGGCCGCAAACGCGGCGGCCCAGCGCGCCGTGAGGCGGCCGCTGCGCTCGGCGGCAAACCACGCCGCAAGAAGGGCCACCGTTATGGCCATCCGCAGCGCGACGGTCCCGCCAAACGTCGTGCCCAGCGCGTCAAGCACCGAGGCCTCGAGGCGCCAGGACTGCGCGGCGAGCATGAGGACGTTTGACGCGAGAACCATGACGGCGCCGGCGCCGACGAGGGCCATAAACCGTGAGCGGTGCAGGTCGCCGGCGGCCTGCAGGAGGCCCAGCGGGCGCCACGTCGGGGCCGCGAGGAGGAACGCCGCGGCGGCGCCTATCACGAGGGACTGGCCGAGGAGGCCGGGCAGTCGCGCGGCGGCCTCTGGCAGAAAGACCTGCGCCGTGGGGGCGACGGACTCGGCGGCAGCGGCGTCGATCGTCGCCGAGCCGACGGCAAAGATGAACGCGCCGCCGACGAGGTGCCCGTCGACGCGAGAGAGAACGCTGCTGGCCACGGTGTACACGCCGTCGCCCAGTGGCGGAACCGTCACGCGCAGCGACGTGTCGCCCTCGTGGTAGGCCGTGTCGCCGTTGTCCACCTGGTCGCCGCCCGAGTCGTACACCTTGAGCGAGCTAAACGCGAGCTCGACGCCCTCCGAGTACCACACCGTCACGCTCGCCGTTCCCACGGGGGCGCTGGAGAGGCGCGCAGGCGCGGTCGCGTCTATGAACGGGTGGGCCCACGCGGGGGCGGCGGTTAGCGCGAGCGCGGCGATGGCCGCCGCGGCTAGCGCTGCCTGGCGCGTCATGCGCCGCGCGCCGCGTGGCTCGCAATTTAAAGAGTGGGCCGGCGCGGAGCCGGCCTGGCGCCAGATGGTGTCTCCAGTGCCATGGACGAATGTCGGTTTCAGGGCTGGCCCGCGGGGGGCTCGCCCTGGCGTTAAGGCCGAGTGATGCGTGACGGGCAGGGTCTCGGGCACAGGGAGCAAACAAGTCCCTAGTATCCCAGCGCCACAAACGCGGAAATTGACGCCGCTATGGTCAGCACTAGCCCCACCACAAGGGAAATTTGGCCTATTGCCACAGCCTTGCCGCTCCGCATGGCCCGCCGTACGCTTTGCATATTTTTTCATATATGGCCTTTTTTGGAGCCATTCCCCAGGATCTGGTTTTTGTTTGATCTGGCGCGCCCCTTGTGAGAACCGCGCGTGAGCTAAATGGGTTTTTTAGCCTTATGGCTGCGATGGCCCCCACGGAGACTGCTATTGAGAGTACGATTGCTCCCATTTCCAGTGCCATCAGGATAGGCACCAATGGAATGCCAAGCGCAGGGATCAGCGGCTCCGCCAGGTTGCGCCCCTCGTTTCCCCCAAGAGGCCAGACGACACCCTCGTCCCCGCGATTATAATCCCTAGAACCACCGTCCCGGCGATAATGTTTGCCTTTCCTTGTCAGCGTGATCCCTCACGGCACCGTGGGCGTCCCGGTACCCTGTGCACATCTCCCCGACCAGCGCATCGTACCCAAAGTCGTCGTCCGGGGCGTGACGATCAGACAATGTCAACGCCCCTGTCCTTTAGCTCCTTGAACGGATCGCGTCTTTTTTCCTTTGTGTAATAGAATACCCCACTAGTGTCAAGCTCCATAAGCAACTTCCCCGCCAGTTCCGGGGTCAGCTTGATCTGCTTTCGCGGCGGCTTGGTCTCCTCTGGCAACGGCGGGCGCGCTGCGGCGGCTCCTTTTAAGGGTTGGCGACCCTGGCGGTCAGGGGCGTCGCACATGGGCAAGGCGGAGCCATGGGCGGGTAGCCGTGACTGGCCTTCAAAAAGGGGGCGGTGGCGCGATTTTGTCTCCTGTGCCAGGCGGAGCCGGATCGCGCGGAGGGGCGTGGCGCGAGGCGCACAAGCAAGCCGGCTCCCGGCCCGTGCCGCGCGCAGGGAATGTTTGCGGTTCCGTGCCACCAAGCTGCGCAGGAGGCGCGCACGCAACTGCTCCCCTCACACCTCGTCGGCGTACTTTTTCAGGTCCTCCTTTGCCCGCTTCACGTTGGGGTATACGCTCTCTAGCAGCGCCCAAAACTCCCCAGAGTGGTTGGGGTAGATGGTGTGGCAGAGCTCGTGCAGTATGGCATAGTCGCTCAGGCGCACGGGAAGGATCATGAGCATGGAGTTTAGGCTCAGCGTCCCCTTAGACGTCGCGCTTCCCCACCTCGTCGCCTGCTGCCTGACGGTGATCCGCGACGGCCATATGCCGTGCCTGTCGCCTAGAAGCCTGGCCCTCTTCGGCAGGTATGACAGCGCGCGCCCCATTATCCACTCCCTGTAGGCCGCGTCGATCCTCTCGTGGGCCCTGCCGTCGACGGTCGTGCTAACCACAAACTTGCCGTTCTTCAGCCCAAACGACTGTTTGCCCTCCGTTGCCACGATCTGGCACCACCGGCCGCGGTAAAGGAACGACTCTCTCGGCCTCGCGCGCCTGCGCCTGCGTTCTGCCTCTATGCCCCCGAGCCTGCGGAGTATGTCATCCCCGTGCCGCGCCAGGATTCCCCTGATGCGCCCCCTCGTCGCCGACATTGGGCACCTGACGCGCAGGAGGTCCGGCTCTAGCTGTATCTCGGCCGTCGTGCGGTTGCTCCACACGATCTCATAGCGTATCTCCCGCCCCCCCAGGACGATCCGGTCCTGCACGGCGGCGCGCCCCTTGGCGGCGCGCCTCCCGGAGCCGCCCATCAGCGCCACAGCCCGCGCGAGATGTTTCGGTAGAGGCGCCCCATGTTCTCGCCGACCCTGCCGGCGGCCTCGGCTGCGCGCCCGGCCTCCTCGGCTGCGCGCCCGGCTGGCATGTCGCCGGCCCTCGCGGCGGCCTCTAGCCACGAGCGCGCCATGTCCTCGCCGGCCTCGAGGTGAAACTGGAGGCCCACGGCGGATCCGGCGCAGAACGCCTGGTTCTCGCAGGCTCCCGAGTGCGCAAGGCGCACGGCGCCGTCGGGGAGGCCAAAGGAGTCGTTGTGCAGCTGGAACGCCTCAAACGGGCTCGGCATTCCCTCCATGGGGCCGTCCCCCACGTCCGGGACGATGTCGCCGTAAAGGCCCGCCTCTGGCCTCGGCGCGCGGCGGACCTCGGCGCCAAGAGCGCGCGCGAGGAGCTGCGCGCCCAGGCATATCCCCAGGACGGGCGTGCCCCTCGCGGCGCACTCGCGCATGAGCGACTCCTCCTCGCGCAGGTGCGGCAGGCCGTCGTTTGCGCCCTCTGGCCCTCCGAGGACCACCAGGAGGCCAAACCCCGAGCGGTCCAGGCCGCCGCGGCGCGCGTCGACAATGTCAAGCTCGTGCCCGTCGTCCTCGAGGAGGCCCGCGAGAAGGCCGGGCCCCTCGAGCGGGGAGTTTTGGAGGACGAGCGCGCGGGCCATCGCGCCGCAGCCCCTATGGCCACACGCCGCGGTGCTCAAAGGCCTCGACGACCCTGCCCACGGCGAGAACCATCGCTGCCTTGCGCATGTCAATGCCGTGCTTTTCGGCCAGCGCGTGCGTGTCCGCAAAGCCGCGCACGATGTGCTCCTCCATCTTTTTGGCCACCTCGTCGAACGTCCAATAGTAGCCCATGTTGTTCTGGACCCACTCTAGGTACGATATGCACACGCCGCCCGAGTTTGCGAGTATGTCCGGTATGACCATGATCTTTTTCGAGTGTATGACGGGGTCGGCCTCTGGCAGCGTCGGGCCGTTGGCCGCCTCGCCGATTATCCTGCAGCGCAGCCTCGAGGCGACGTCGGCGTCTATCTGGTTCTCTAGCGCAGCGGGTATGAGCACGTCGCACTCGGAGGTGAGGAGCTCGTCGGCGGACACGTTCTTGCTCTCCGGAAATCCGACCACCGTGGACTTTGAGGCCTTCCAGTCCTCGAGATCCTTCATCTTTGCCCCGCCGGGAACGAGTATCGACCCCCTCGAGTCGCTCGCGCCGACGACCGTTGCGCCCTGCTTTTCGAGGTACTCGCCGGCAAACGTCGCGGCGTTGCCAAACCCCTGCAGGACGACCTTTGCGCCGCCCATGCCGACCCCGAGGACCCTGGCGGCCTCGCGGACGCAGTACGCCGTGCCCAGGCCCGTGGCGACGTTGCGCGCAAGCGATCCGCCCATGGGTATGGGCTTGCCCGTTATCACTCCCGGCAGGCGCCGGTTGCCGTTCATCTTTGAGAACGTGTCCATTATCTGCGTCATCTCGCGGCCCGTCGTGTAGACGTCCGGCGCGGGTATGTCCTTTTCCGGGCCGATAACCTCGGATATCGCGTACGCAAATCCGCGCGTGAGGCGCTCCATCTCTCCGGCGCTCAGGCCCTCCTTTTTGGGGTTTACAAATATCGCGCCCTTGCCGCCGCCGAGGGGCACGTCGACCACTGCGCACTTCCACGTCATCCATGACGAGAGGGCCATGACCTCGCGCTCCATGTACTCGGGGCCGCCCTCGGGGTCAAAGTAGCGTATGCCGCCCTTGTAGGGGCCGCGGTCGTTGTTGTGCTGCGACCTAAACCCGACAAAGACGCGCAGGGAGCCGTCGTCCATGCGGACCGGCACCTTGACGCGGACCAGGCGGTTTGGCGTCGCGAGGTACTCGCGCAGGCCCGCGTCCTTGATTCCCAGCACGTCGCAGGCGTCGTTGACCTGCTGCGTCGCGTTCTCAAAGGGGTCTGCGGTGGCCATGCCTGACGGCGCGGCGCGGGGGGCGCCGCCTATTTAAGCTTGGCATGGATCCCGCGCGGCGGGGGCAGGCAGGCCGGCGCGCGCAGGGGCCGCGGGGCGCTTAGGCTTAAATGGGCAAAAATCGGCCCCGCGGCTGCCATGATGGGATCCCGCGGCTATGACATGACGCCCACGATGTACTCGCCGGACGGGCGCATATACCAGGTAGAGTATGCCATCGAGACCGTCAAGCGCGGCACGCTCGCCGTCGGGATTAGGTGCGGCGAGGGCATCGTCATGGCCGTCGAGGAAAAGCCGCGCGCGCTCCAGTCAAACGACATTGCCCAAAAGATATTCAGGGTCGACGGGCACATCGGCGTGGCCGCCGCGGGGTACATACCCGACGCGCGCGTCCAGGTCGAGAACGCCAGGATGTTCTCGCAGGGCAACCGCCTCGCCTATGACGAGTCCGTAGAGGTCGAGACTGTCGCAAAGCACCTCGCCGACCAGTGCCACCAGTTCACCCAGTACTCTGGAGTCAGGCCGTACGGCGTAGCGCTCATCGTCGCCGGCGTCGACCAAAAGGGCCAGTCGGTGTACGTCACGGATCCCAGCGGGACGTACGTCCAGTACTCGGCAGTCGCCATAGGCGCCGGCGCCGACGAGGTCACGGACTTTTTAGAAAAGCACTACGCGGCGGACATGGGCATGGACGACGCCGCGGCCCTTGCCGTCGCGGCGATCAACCTCAGGGTTGACAAGCCCGAGGGAACCGACCACATAAAGATGGCCCGCATCGTCAACGGCGGCGAGCTCTCCAGGGTCGAGGGCGAGGAGCTCAAGGGCCACGCGCGGGCATCGGCCCGCTTTGGGCGCTAGCCGGCCAGAGCTGCGCCATGCGCTAGCCTGTGCGGGCATGCGCCCCTCCCCCCGCAAGGCGGCCGGGTTTTGCAAAACGTGGAGGGCGCCATGATCAGGCGCCATGAGGTGGAGTTTGGGGACGTGGCATAGCTCTAGGGCTATATGTGGAGGCGCGCGCGCGAGCCAATGAAGGGCGCGTGGCACGGCAACAAGTGGCTAACTGGAATCGAGTGGGAGCACGCCGCAAAGGTAGAGCCGGCCGAGCCGAGGCCGAATCGCCCGGTGCCCCGGGCACAAGAGTCCTGGATAGCCTCCATGCTAGAGACGGCGGCGGGCGCCCCTCCCACAGAGGAGGAGGGCAGGCTCGACATGGATGCGGCTGCCAACGCATATGACAGTGACGTTGAAACGGCAGAACGCCTGGACATGGTGCTGCGCGAAGCGGGCGATGCGCTTTCTGAAAGGGAGATTTATGACAGGGTGATGGAACGGTGGGGGTCGTATGGGGACGTGGAGACGGCCGCCCAGAGCGCGGGCATGGCATATGTCGACGATTATGGCATGTTCCGGCTGGCGCGACGCCCGGAGCTCCGCATCTCAGAGTTTGACGGTCACCTCTGGATGGCCGACGACGGGCGCCTCTGCGTCTACCGCCGCACGCGCGCAGGCGGCACGCTCTTGCCCCTGTCGGGAACTGGCCTGTTCACCATGGACGAGTTTTACCGCCTCAAGGCGGTGACCCACTCCATAAGCAGGCCGACTCCGGAGATCGACGAATGCATGCGGCGCCATGAGGGGGGGAGGGCGACAAAGGGCGAGGTGGCAGGGTGCCTTTTCAAGGCCGCCAAGAGCCTAGTAGCCGCGCGCCTCGCAAGGTGGGGGAGCGAGCCGCCCCCCGTGCTGGATCCCGGCGCGTGGAGGCACGAGGACGACGCGAACAGGGAGATACTGATCAGGTTTCCGTCCGCTTCGACCCGTAACGGAAGCTAGGGCACGCCTGCATTCCTGGCGGCCGCGGGAGGCGCGGTTGCGGCATGTGCCTGGGCGGCAAGGCGGGCCTGGCGGCGGCGCGGCGCCCCCGCCGCGCGCGATCATCCGTGCGGCACAGCAGCGCAGGGGCGCACGTTCAAATTATGCGCCGCCTCGCGCGCGGAGCGATGGGGCTCGGGGACGAGTGGGGAGGCGTCATGGACGCGCTCCGCGAGATCATTCCGGTCTATGACAGGGTAAACCGCGCGATATCGCTGGGAACCGCCGAGGCCAACAGGCGCCGCGGCCTGGCGGGGCGCCTGCGCGCCGGAGACGCCGTCCTCGACGCGGGGTCTGGCTTTGGCAACATGTCGCGCACCGCACTCTCCGAGTGCCCGCAGATAGGGCTCACGCTGCACGACGCGCTCGTCCCCATGCTCCGCGCAGCCGGCCCGCGCCTGTGCGCCGGCGCGGACCGCTCGTGCGGCGTCTTTGAGGCCCTCCCCTACAGGGACGGCCAGTTTGACGTTGTCATGTGCGGGTACTCGCTGCGCGACGCGATAAGCCTAAGGGCCGCCGTCGCCGAGATCCACCGCGTCCTGAGGGCCGGCGGGCGCCTCGTCATAGTCGACCTCGGCAAGCCCGACTCGGCCGTCGCGCGCGCCGGCGTCTCGGCTTACCTCAGGGCCGTCCTGCCCCTCGTCGCGCTCTGCGCGGGAGGGCGCCTCGGCCTGCGCTTTGCGGCGCTCCATGGGACGTACAGGAGGTGGCCGCGCAACTCGGAGCTGCGCGATATCCTCCTAGAGCGCTTTGCGCGAGTCGAGCTCGAGACGGGCCTCATGGGGGGCGCGATCATGGTCGCGGCGCACAAATGAACCGCGCGATCGCCCTCGTCAACGCGACTGGCATAATAATAGGCGTCTCCTATGGCATGCACGGGCCCATACTCCCCGTGTTCTCTAGCACGGCGATCGGCGCGTCGTACGCCGAGCTGGGCCTCATAGGCCTTGCAAACTTTGTGCCATACATGTTTGTCCCCCTCCTCGTGGGCCTCCTCCTTGACAGGTTTGGCAGTCCGCGCCTCCTCATAGTCGGCGTCGCCATAAACGCGACATCGCTATACCTGCTCTCCGTGGCCCAGTCCGTGCCGGAGATCATGGCGTACCGCGCGATGACCGGCGTCGCGCACGCCTTTTTCTGGCCGCCGAGCGAGGCGATACTCTCCGAGTACTCGCCACGCGGCGCCCGCGTGAAAAACATTGCGCGCTTTACGGGCCTCTTTGTGGGCGGGTTTACCATCGGGCCCCTCATCGCCTCGCTCATGCTAGCCGGCGACGGGGCCGCGTACCGCGACGTCTTTGCAATGTCCGGCTATGTCCTAGCCGCCGCGCTAGTCACGTCCGTGCCGCTCTCGCGCGCTAAGACGCGCGAGCGCATACAAAAGTGGTCACTCGCGGCGTTTCGCCGGATACTGGCCTTCCCCGAGGTGATAGTGATGCTCCTGTACCTCACGGCTGCCTTTGGCATGGTCCTCACGATATACCCCGCGTTCCTCCACGAGCGCGGCGTGGGGGACATTGAGATCGGCGTCCTCTTTTTCGCCTTTGGCGTCTCGCGCATAGTCTCGCTCTTTACGGCCGGCAGGCTCGCGCAGAGGAGGGGCCTCACGATGAGCACGGTTACTGCCTCGATCGCCGGCGCGCTCCTCCTCTCCTTTTTTGCCGACGGGATGGCCGCCTTTGCGGCGGCGATGCTCCTCATGGGGTTTGGCTTTAGCGTCTTCTTTCCGCTCACGCTTGACATCGTGCTCGGCGGGGCCGCGCGCGGCGAGGAGGGCAGCATGATCGGCGTGTACGAGACGATATTTGGCGTCGGGTGGACGGCCGGCCCGCTTGCCGCCGGCCTCATATCGCAGTACTGGGGGGGCGCGGCCCCGTACGCCGCCTTTTTTGCCGTTGGCGCGGCAGTGACGGCCATGTCCGTGGCCCGCCGCAGGCGCCTCGAGCCGGCGGGGCGCGCAAATCCTTAATTTGGGAGGCGCGCGGGCGCGGGCTCGCATGGAGGGCGTCGCGCTAAGCATCGGAGGCAGCGAGTGGGTCATCATCGCCTTTGTCGCCATCGTCATGCTCCTGGGGGCCGACAGGCTGCCGGGCGCGGCGCGGCGCCTCGGCCGGCTCGCCGGCGAGTACGGCAGGGCGCGCGACGAGATCCGCGGCCACGCCGAGGGCATGCGCAACATGAGGCCCGCCGGCCCCGTGGCCACCGAGTCCGAAAAGCTCGACGAGATGGCCAGGACGCTCGGCCTGAGCCGCGACGGGCGGACCGACGAGGAGATGCGCAGGCTCATAGCCGACAGCGTCGGCGGGGACGCGCGGCGGCGCGACGGTCAGGGCAGGTAGCGGCCCGACTCGAGGCGCCTCTGGGCAAACTCACAGTACTCGCGCGAGACCTCAAAGCCCACGTACCTCCTGCCCATGAGCGCCGCGACGACTGCTACCTGGCCCGACCCTAGGAACGGGTCCATGACGAGGTCCCCCCTGACGCTAGAGTACGCGAGTATCTTTTCTACGAGCTCGCGCGGCAGCTTTGTCGGCGTCTTTTGCCTGCCGGTCCAGTACTCGCGCCTTATCTCCCACACGTCCTCCTTGTCGCGATAGTGCGCGCTGTGGCCGTCGGCGGTCCGCTCGTCGCTCGCAAACCGGGCAAACGGGTAAAACCTGCGCCTCGAGGGATCCTTGCAGACATAGAGGCAGTGATAGTGCGACGTGACAAACTTTTTCCTGGTCACGACGCCAAACTGGTACTTCCACACAATGTGGTTTATTGTCGTGAATCCCGTCGCGTCTAGCGCGGAGAGAACGTCGCCTAGGCGGTTCCACCCCGAAAAGACGTACATGCTCGCGTCGCCTGACATCACGCGGTGGGCCTGCTCCATCCAAGACCTCGTGAACGCCGGATAGTCCGCCGCGCTCACCTCGCCGTACCCGCGCATCACGCGCGAGTCTGTCCGGTTGTAGTTTCCCCTAGAGGGCGCAAACCCTATGGCAAACGGGGGATCCGTGACGACAAGGTCGACGCACGAGTCCGGCAGCGCCTCCATGCCCCTGACGCAGTCAATGTTGCGCACGTGGCTCTCCACGCGCGCGCGCCCCTGTGCCACGCGCGCGCCGCGAGTCTCTGCGCTATATCAACTAGGCGCGCAATCCCCGCCCCGGGGCGCTGCCCCCTCTCTTGAAAAAAGGCGGGCGTAGAACCGCCCCTACTTTTTCTTGTCTAGGGCGCGGCCCTTTTTCTTGGCGTCGGCGAGCTCTTCGGCGAGGTGCCTCTTGAGGATGCGCTCGTGCGCCTTTTTGTGCGCGCGAAACGCCTTCAACAGGGTCTTGCCCGAGCCTGCCTTTTTCGCCGCGGCGTTGTAGCGCCTGTGGAGCTCGGCGACTTGGCCCGAATAGGTTGCCATTGCCCACGAGCGCGGGGGCGCGCGGATAAGGTGGCAGGGTTGATTAAAGTGCGCGCGGGGAAAATTAAAGCTGACCCGCCGCCGTGGCGGGCGCGGCAATTGCAATGCTTATATCAGACGCGGGGCCGGCGCGGCGCCGGTCTTGGCCGACGCAGACTCTGTTCACGTGCTCCCGCAGGTTCCCGGCACGTGGGAGCTAAAGCGCACGATCGGCCCGATACTGCGCGCCCTCGGCGAGGCCGTCACGCCAGGGCAGGGCTGCGCGCCCTGCGCGGGGTACAGGGAGAGGCTGGGAATCGGCCGCGGGCCCGTTGACGCCAGCGCCGGCAACGCCGGCGAGGGGGCCGGCGAGGGCGCCCTCGAGAGGCTATTTGGCGTGCACGCGGCCTTTTACATAGCGTGGGAGTCCTTTGGCTGCCCCGACCTCGAGATGTACGACTTTGACCCCGGCGCCGGCGGGATGGCCTCGTTTGCCCTGGATGACGCCATATCGAGGCTGGGCGACCTAGACGGGGTCGGGGGGATGGACTGGGACGTCGGCTCGAGGTTTGCCGTGTTTCTTGCCGGCCACGGCGGCGACGCGCGGTGGATGGCCGCCGCCGGCGCGATCCTTCGCGTAAACCGCCACATGCGCAGGGATGTCGGCGAGTTTGGCCTTGACGACCTCATAGACAACGTGCACGTGCGCTTTGGCGCCTTTCCCAGGTCGCGCCTGTACTCGGTCCACGGCGACATGGCCTCGCTCATCAGGGACTCGGAGGCAATCCACGGCCGCCTGGCGCTCGTGCCGGATCCCGACGACCCCGAGGGGCCAGGCGGCGGGCTCGGGCCGTGCGGCATGCGCTAGCGCGCGGCCATGCCGGCCGCTGGCGCGCGCGGTGGATACTGCGCGGCGTGGGCAGGCCTGCGAGGAGCGCGGGAAAACATTGGGGCGTGGCGCCTATGCGCGGATGTCCAGCTGCCCGCGGTCGAATGTCTTTGACAGGCACCACGTCTTTTCCATCGGCGTAGGGTTGGGTATGAGGCCCTCGGGCACTATGAGGCCGGCCCGCTCGGCCTCCTCGAGCGCCTCTTGCGCGAGCTCCCTGGAGCCAAGCAGGCTAAAGAGGCGCGTGGTCAGCTCGTACGTGGAGGCGAACTTGGTATACTGCATGCCGTTGAGGATGAACCTCATTGCCTTTAGGCGGGTTTGCGCGTCCATCGGCTGGACGCGCCAGGGGGGCTATATCAAAGTAATGGGGCGGTTATAAGGGGCGGGCGCCCGGCAGGGCTCCAGGCAGGCGCGCGCAGCGTCCCGCATGGCGCATCCTGCCGTGCGGGCGCGGAGGCGGCCAGCCGGCGATTGCCGCGGCTTTTGGCGCGTTGGCGCCGTCCTGGCTCCGGGCGGCGAGGCGTGCGGGAAAACATTGGGGGCGTGGCGCCTATGCGGGGATGTCTAGCTGCCCGCGGTCGAACGTCTTGGACAGGCACCACGACTTTTCCATCGGCGTCGGGTTGGATATGAGGACCTCGGGCACTATGAGGCCAATCCGCTCGGCCTCCTCGAGCGCCTCTTGCGCGAGCTCCCTGGAGCCAAGCAGGCTAAAGAGGCGCGTGGTCAGCTCGTA
>RHFA01000172.1 GCA_003724275.1 Thaumarchaeota archaeon S13 | reverse complement strand
TGCGCGACGGTTTCCGGATCGTGCGCGTCGGCAATGTTCTCGCCCCGCGGGTACATCATTGCCAGCAGCGGCATGCCCCACTCGTCGCACGCGTCGGCGACTGTCCCGAGCTGCTCTAGCATCTCGGGCTCCTCCTTGCCGCCCACGTTGATGTGCAGCGAGACGCCGTCGGCGCCAATGCGCACGGCCTCCTCCACGCTGCCCGTGATCATCTTGCGGTTTGGGTATGGCGAGAGCGACGTGCTGGCCGAAAAGTGGACGAGTATGCCTGCTGACGGCGGAGCGGGCAGCGCGCGCACAATCCCCTTGTTGATGATGACGCACGTGAGCCCGTGGCCGTCGCACTCGGCGATCACGCCGCGCGGGTCCTCTAGCCCCCTGATCGGGCCGTTGGATATCCCGTGGTCCATCGGTATGCAGAGCATCCTGCCGCCGCGCATGATGTGCCCCATGCGCAGCGCGCGCGCGTCGACCATGCCGCGCGGGGCCGGCCGGCCCATTTAAAAAGAGTGAGGCGCAGCGCCGCGCTCGAGAGGCACTCGGGCAGGCTCCGCCCCCTTCCGGCTCCGCGCTCCTGTCCGGCGGCCCTGGACGGGCGGCGCCCCATGGCACTGGCACAGGTTCGCCCCGTCCCCGAGGCCATCCTGGCGAGCATATCACAAAAAAGCCCATAATCAGGAAAAGTTGTGAAAGTCAGGATTTATCACAAAAAAGCCCATAATCAGGAAAAGTTGTGAAAGTCAGGATTTATCACAAAAAAGTCCATAATCAGGAAAAGTTGGTAAAAAGTCAAATTTTCGTAAATTTATGAATATAATCAAATTTTAATATATAAAGAACATGACAGATATATATATATGGTAAATCCACGATGCTGCGCATGGAACGCCTAAGCGTGGACGCCACGCCGGACAAGAGCCTGATGACAAAGCTTGGCATGGCAGGGTACAAGGCCGAGGAGGCCATTGCCGAGCTGGTCGACAACGCGATCGACGCGAGGATCGACGGAAAGGTCGGGAGCGTGGAGGTGCGCCTAGACGGGTCGAAGGAGATCGCCGTTCTGGACGACGGGCGCGGAATGGACATTGCCGGCCTCGAGAGGGCATGGACCCTGGGGGGCGGATCAGGCGAGTCCGCCGGCAGGATAGGCAGGTTTGGGATTGGGCTCAAGAGCGCCACGGCTGCCCTGGGCAGGCAAGTCAAAATAACCACCAAGGTAGCAGGGCCTGGGCACGAGCTCGTGCTGGAGCATGACGAGTACAAGTGGATCAGTGACAAAAGCGCAGGGTGGAAGAATGTCGGGGTGGAGCGCCGGGAGGCAGAGGAGGGCAGGCACGGAACAGAAGTGCGCGTGTCAGACCTACACCTGTACATGAGCCCGTCGCGAACGGACAGGTTGCGGGACTGGTTTGGCGTCAGGTATGGGCCGTTAATTAAAAGCGGGGAAATTCGCTTGTCAGTTGGCGGCAAGGAGTGCGTTCCCATAGAGCCAGAAATAGAGGACGGGACAAAAAAAGAGGTCTACGTAGAGAATCTGGATGGCATAAGGATACATGGATGGGTCGCGGTGCTCAAAAAACGATCCATAAAGGGGGACTATGGCGTGCACCTGCACTCAAATGGGAGGCTCATAAAGCCCTACGCAAAGTTTGGAATACCCACACACCCCACGGCAGCAAAGTTTGTCGGCAGTGTTGAGCTTGAAAACGTCCCTGTCAACGTGTTCAAGACAGGGTTTTTCGCCGAGGGTGGAAAGTACAAGTCGGCCGAAAAGTCGTTTAGGGAGAGTCCGGCAGTAAGGGAGACTCTAAGGAGGGCCGCAAAAAGGTCCCCCCACGCAATACAAGTCAAAAAAATACTAAATCCCCCCGACTATCCGAAAAAGATTCGGCTTCCGCGGCTGGGAGAAGACGAGGCCAACAGGCTCCTAGAGAGCATTGGCACGGATATGATAGAGACAGATTATGGGCCAAATATCAGGCTGGAAGACGGCGGCGCAGGCCTGTACCGCATAGAGGAAAATGACAGGGGGAAAGAAATTGTCGTAAACCGGCAAAGTGAGGTGTTTCGCGCGTTTCGAAATCCCCTGCACCTGCTGGTGATGATCCAGGCCGACGCCGAGATTTTTTCCGATGAACCGGAGATGAGAAGGAGGGTCGAGGTCAGGAACAGCCGGTGGGAGAGGCGCATATCAAACTTGGCTAACCCGCGGCCAAAAAACCCGAGGCTTCGTAACGAAGACATGCTAGTGGGAGAGCTGAGGGGCCTGTGTGATCACATTGTGAAAAAACACCACCGTAGGTTCCAGTTCACTGCGCTTTCCACGCTTGCGACATACCTAAACCAGACATACAGAAAAATTGCCTACACCGTCTACGCCGTTAAGGGATCCGGCGATTCCCTAGAGAGTGCGATACGCAATCACGGGGAGTTTGACACCCTGCTAGAGCCAACTTATCCTCAATTGTCCACCGCATTTGGAATGGTTGAAAATAATGACATAGTGGTTATACGCGAATACGCGTCGATCCCCAAATCTGTTGTTGCGACGTTCGACAAGTCATGGGTAGACCTGTTTGTGGAGGTCAAAAAAAAGAGAATGAGGAATTATGAAGTAGAGCTAGAGATGGTGGAGGCGCTGCTAAATTTGGACATGGTCACTGAAGACAGGTTGCTGGCATGGGCAAAGCGAAGGAAGGTTAACGTAGAGGTAGAAAAATATCTGGAGGTGCAGCACAGTACCAGTTGACAAGTTTGACAAGAGAGTCACTGGGAGATTGGCCTGTAGCCAACGACAAAATAGATTGGAAGCGGAAGTGCAAGTCAGACTTTGACGAGTTTAGGAAAGACTGCCTGTCAGGCAATGTGAACTACTCCCTAGGCGAGCTAAAATTCAACGTGTCAAAGACATTTCTGTACGCCACGTGCGCCAAAAAGACAATCATGGGCAAAATCAGTGCAGAAAATGCCGCCAAGGTTGCCCATGACGCCATAAACGGCACTATTGGAAGCTCGGACAAAATAAGGGTCGAACTTGCGGGCAAGGCCATACCTGGTGGCGATACGGCAGTGGCCCCAAGCAAAATGAGCCTAGTGTCCGAGTCAGAAAGCAACCTGCAAGTGCTTTATGGCATATGGAAACTGGAAAATTGGTAAAAGCGCGCGCAGCAGAAAAAGGCATGCCCGCAAACCGCCGTCCCGGCGGTCACGGTGTTCCGGCCACGGTTGGTGGCGCGACTGTCATAGCCGTTTTGTGTGCAGCAGCAGTGCGGCGTGAGTGGCGCTAGCCTTCCCACACTGCCCAAGTGGCCAACCATGGCCAGCGACAGCGCGTTACAGCCGTGCCCGTGCTGCGCCCCACGCAACATGCCCTGCTGCGCGAACCACCCGGTAGCGCGTCACGGCGATCCGGCGCGCACGCGTGACGGCGCGCACGGAGCTAGGCCGCCACGGCCGCGCGCCTTGCCTTGCCCTTTGAGAAGAGGTGCGCCCGAAGGTCCTCGCCGGACACGCCAAAGTACTTTTGGAACTTTTCGGTCGTGGAGAATATCTTTGTGCGCCCGACAGAGTCGTGCCTCACAAAGTCGAGCTGGCGCAGCTCTTTGAGGTGCGAATAGACGCCAGTCCCGCGGACCTCGACGAGGTCCTTGGAGGAGACGGGCTGCGCGTAGACAATGTACGAGAGAGTCTTGAGCGTGGCGTTTGGCAGTATGGGCTTTGAGGCATAGCGCCTTATGGTCGAGCTGTACTCGGGCTTTAGCTGCAGGACGTACGAGCCGTCGGGCTGCCTCACGACCTCGATGGCCTGGAACGCCGCGCGCGAGCGCTTCATTATCGACTCTAGTATGGCCACAGTGCGCGGGCGCGACTCTGTCCCCGACGCGCGTATGAGCTCCTCCATGCGCATGGGCCTGCCCGACGAGTAGAGGGCCGCCTCGACCCTTGCGGTGGCCTCGCGCGTGCTCTCCACCTTTGCCATGGTCAGGCTCCCCCCGCCCCGCGCTCGGGGCCCGGCGCGCCGCCCACGAGCGTCACGCGAATGTCATCGCCCTCCTGCTCGAGCTCTGCCCTCTCGTCGCGCGCGAGAAAGAGCGCCGCAAAAAAGCAGCGTATGCGGTCGATGAGCTCGAGCTCGGCGACAATGTCGCCGAGGAGCGCTGTCCCCTCGATGCCGGCCTTGCGGACGATGAGGTCCTCGTATTTCCCGATGATGCTCTCGATCGAGACAAAATAGTCCTCAAAGTCCGGCGGGGCCGGCTCGAGGAGCGGGCTGCGCCGGCGCTCGCGCGGGTTGGCGATCGTGACGATGAGGCTCTCGAGGAGGCCCAGGAGGTCGTCGAGGGAGACCGGCGAGGTCGACTCGTGGCGGTAGGGTATGCCGAGGACGTCAATGTTGACGTCGCGGCGCCTCTTGGGCTCGACGCGCTCGGCCTCCCTGTGGAGCGCAAAGATGCTCTCTACCTTGAGGCGGTAGATGAGCGAGGACGTCAGGGCCGCCATGCCGGCCACGCGGAGGTCCTTCTTGCCGGACTTTTCGAGGATCGCCACGAGGAGGTCCAGGATGGCCACAATGTCGACGTCCCAGACGTTGCGCCTCGTGATCGCAGACGGGTTGAAGAGTATGCTCACGGGCTCCTCGGAGAGCTCCTTGCGCACCGGCACGTCCTCCACGCCCGCGCGCGCGAGGCGCCCCACATAATTGTGTGAGCTCTACTTTTTTGCCGTGTGCGGTCAACTGTTATATTGCCGGCGGGGCGCGGCTCCCCCGTTGAGGGCGGCAAGAATCACCGCGGCCGGCGAGCCCCTAGAGGTCTCCGAGGTGGAGGATCCCGTCCCGAGGGCCGGCGAGGTCCGCGTCAGGGTCCGCTCCGCCGGCGTCTGCCACAGCGACCTCCACCTCTGGGAGGGCGGCTATGACATGGGAGAGGGCAAGCTCCTAAAGGTCACCGACAGGGGCGTGAGGTTTCCCGTGACCCCCGGCCACGAGGTCGCCGGTACCGTCGACGCCGTGGGCGAGGGCGTCGACTCTGTGGGCGTCGGGGACGAGGTCCTCGTGTACCCGTGGGCGGGGTGCGGCTCGTGCCCCGCATGCGAGTCCGGCGCCGAGAACGTCTGCGACGCGCCGAGGTCCATGGGCATATTCCAGGACGGCGGGTATGCCGAGATGATGCTGGTCCCTGGCCAGGGGTACCTCGCGAGGCTCGACGGCGTCGGCATGGACGAGGCGACGTCGCTTGCGTGCTCTGGCCTCACGGCGTACACGGCCGTAAAGAGGGCCGGCGCCGGCGGCGCGCGCAACATTGTCATCATTGGCGCCGGCGGCCTTGGCCTCATGGGCGTGCAGATAGCCAGGGCCACGACAAGGGCCAACATTGTCTGCGTGGACCTTGACGACGAAAAGCTCAAGACCGCCTCGGAGATGGGCGCCTCGCACGTGATAAACTCCGGCAAGGACGGGGCAGCGCAGAGGGTCATTGAGGCGTGCGGCGGGACAGGCGCCGAGGGCGTGATCGACTTTGTCAACGCGCCGCCGACGGCTGCCCTCGCCCTTGACGTCGTCAGGAAGCGCGGAACCGTAGTCATGGTCGGCCTCTTTGGCGGCTCGTTCCAGCTCCCGCTGGTGAGCGTGCCGCTCAGGGCCATAACGATACAGGGCGCGTACACGGGGACGTACGCCGACATGGTCGAGCTCATAGGCCTCGCGCGGCGCGGGGAGATAAGGCCCGTCGTGTCCAGGAGGTACTCGCTTGACGGCGCCAACGACGCGCTCTCTGACCTCAAGGCCCGCCGCATTGTGGGGCGCGCCGTCATAAACCCCTAGCGCGGGGGGTGGGTTGTGTCCCAAGCGCAGGAGTTGAACCTGCGACAACCCGGTCTCTGTCTGCCCAGTATGCTGCCGTTTCGCCAGCCCAAAGCCAGCAACTACAGCCGGGGGCTCTGCCAGGCTGAGCTAGCTTGGGACGCGCCGCGGCGCGGCGCGGGGCGTTAAATAACTATCGCAGGCACGCGCGGGAGCCCCCCGCGATCTCCGGCAAGCCATAAATACGCGCGCGCCCCCGCGGATCCCCGTGGGAGGCCACGCAGGCGGCAGGCGCGGGTATGCCTGCACGCCGTACATGCACGACCACGAGTCCGTCGGGCTAAAGGAGGCCTGGGCTCGCTCGCCGAACGTGCGCGAGATGCACTTTGTGACGGCGACCTTTTCGGAGGACGGCAAGCTCTACTTTGCGCCGCACGCAAACCACTACATGCTAGCAAAGGTCGAGGACTGTGAGATCGCCTCCGGCGAGGTCGGCGGCAGGCGCGGGACCGGGGCGTCCTTTGTCTTTGGCGTCGACGAGAGCCTCTTTGAGCGCGAGACCGAGGGCAAGAAGAACTTTGTCTCGATATACTATACAGAGTATGGGGACACGGCAAACGCGATGGGGGAGATCGCCAGGGTCGTGGGCAAGAGCACGCGCGTGGGCAGCGCAGCGCACGCGCGCATGGGATACTATTGCGACGTGCCCCCCCGCCTAGAGTTCCCGTTCAGCGACAGCATCATGGTCCTGGAGGT
>RHFA01000150.1 GCA_003724275.1 Thaumarchaeota archaeon S13 | reverse complement strand
ACTACCGCGGGATCCCCCTCAAGGACCTAGAGGGCATGGACGCCGAGCGCTGGTTTGGCCTCTTTACGGCCAGGCAGCGCAGGTCGCTCTCTAGGGGCCTTAGCGACGGCAAGCGGAGGCTGACGCGGCAGATCAGGGACTCGCGCGGCGGCGAGGGCCGGCCCATACGGACGCACGTCAGGGACCTCGTCGTGCTCCCCTACATGGTCGGGGCCAGGGTCGCCGTCTTTTCTGGCAAGGAGTTCCGCGAGGTCGCGATCGTCCCTGAGATGATCGGCCGCTACCTAGGCGAGTTTGTCATAACCAACAAGCGCGTAAACCACGGCGCGCCGGGCGTGGGGGCCTCGAGATCCAGCCTCTACGTGCCGCTCAAGTGATCGCCATGGCCTACGGATACGCGTTCCAGGGCTACGACGACACGCGCCACGTGCGCGCTGCCATGCGCGAGCGGCAGATATCGCACAAGCACGCCAGGGAGATAGCCGTGAGCATCCGCAGGCTCACGCTCGAGGGCGCGCGCGACTACCTGCAGGCGGTCATCCGCAAGGAGCGCGCCGTGCCCATGCGCCGCCACAAGCGCCAGGTCGGCCACAAGTCCGACCCCGGCGTCATGGCGGGCCGCTATCCCGTCAAGGCCGCCGCCGAGTTTGTGCGCCTGCTTGACAACCTCGAGGCAAACGCCGAGTACAAGGGCATGGACCTCGACAGGCTGCGCATCGTCGGCGCGACTGTCCACAAGGGCATGGTCATAGAGAGGTTTACGCCGCGCGCGTTCGGGCGCGCCTCGCCAAAGAACAACACGCTCACGCACGTCGAGCTCGTGGCCCAGGAGGTATAGAATGTCCTCGACGAAAACTGCCATACGCGACAACTATAACTCGCTCCAGCTAATGTCCTACCTGCGCGAGGAGATTGGCGACGCGGGGTTTTCCGGCGCCGACGTCGAGGCGCGGCCCACGGGCACGACGATAACGGTCCACGTGACGAGGCCTGGCCTCGTCATCGGGCGCAAGGGCGAGGGGATACGCAGGCTGACTGACGACATTGCGACAAAGTTCGGCTACAAGGAGCCGCGCATATCCGTCAAGGAGAACACAAAGCCCGAGCTCTCCCCGACGGTCATGTGCAACAGGGTCGCCTCGCACATAAAGCGCGGCACGGCGTTCCGCCGCGCCGTCATGTGGACGATGCGGCAGGTCATGGCCGGCGGCGCAAAGGGCGTCCAGATCACGGCGTCAGGCAAGCTGCGCGGCGACCGCTCGGCATTTGAAAAGCGGACCATAGGCGTCCTCCCGCGCGCCGGCGCCTTTGCGGACGCCGTCGTCGAGGAGGACATTGTCCATGTCGAGACGCCCATGGGCCTCATCGGCATACGCATACGCATAGCAAAGGAGGAAGAGTACCGCGCCAGGGAGAGCTTTGAGATGAGGGCGCCGAGGGCAAAGAGGCAGAGGGTCAGGATAGAGAGGGCCGAGGAGAGGCCCGTCGACCCCAAGGAGGCCAGGAGCGCCGGCTCGGAGGGGGCCGAAAAGGCAGGAGCCGAAAAGGCCGGGGCCGGCAAGGCGGGAGGGCCAGAGCCAGGAAAGGCAGACTCGGCCGCCGCCGACGCCGTCGAGGAGACCGACGAGGGCGTGCTAGCCGGCGATGCCGCGCGGCCCGCGGAGGGGAGCGCGTGATGGCCGGCATGAGGATGCGCGACGTGCGCAAGCTCTCCACGGCCGAGATGCGCCAAAAGGTCACAGAGCTGCGATCCGAGCTAACAAAGATGCGCACAGACTCGTCAAAGGGGACGCTGCGCAAGGACAGCGGCAAGATACGGCCCATGAGAAAGACCGTGGCCAGGATGCTCACGCGCATGCGCGAGGAGGAGAACTCGAAATGACGCGCCCCGCCGAGCTGGAGCTAGTCGGCGAGCCGATGCGCGTCGTGCGCTCGCCGTGCGCGCACACAGTCGGGATTGGCGGGACCGTCGTCGACGAGACAATGTCAATGCTCGCGCTGCGCGACGGGGACAGGACGAGGTGGCTGCCAAAGGCCGGCTCGGTCTTTTCGCTGGCCGGCGCGGAGGTAGACGGCGGCTCGCTCGTCGGCAGGCCGCACGACAGGAGGGGCGCGCGATGACGCGCAACATCGGCCTCGGCGTAGCCGAGCCCCCGCGCGAGCCCGCCGAGGGCGACATGAAAAACCCGTTCAACGGCACGCTGCCCGTGCGCGGCAGGCTCTTTGAGGGGACGGTCATATCGGCGAGCGCGCGCAACACCGTCGTGGTGGAGCGCGACGCGCCGGCATACATACCAAAGTTCAAGAGGTACGCGCGCAGCCGCAGGCGCATACACGCGCACGTGCCATCCAACATTGACGTGAGCGTTGGGGCCAGGGTCATGGCTGCAGAGTGCAGGCCGGTCTCAAAGTCCGTCTCCTTTGTCGTCGTGGAGGCGAGGGCCTAGTGTCGCAGGGCCGTAGCCGCGGCAAGACGCGCGGCGTCGAGGAGTTTAGGCCCTACGTGACGAGGGCCCTGCCCATCGGCGCGCAGGTCGTCTGCGCAGACAACACTGGCGCAAAGATACTCGAGATAGTCATGGTCCAAAAGACAAAGACGCGCGTCTCGAGGCTGCCCGCTGCGGCCGTAGGCGACTTTGTCAACGTTGTCGTCAAAAAGGGCCCAGCCGAGCTGCGCAAGCAGGTCTATGGGGCAGTCATCATCAGGCAAAAGTACCCCGTGCGCAGGCTGCACGGCGTGCGCGTGACATTCGAGGACAACGCCGCAGTGCTCACCTCAAAGGAGGGCGAGGTCAAGGGGACCGAGATAAAGGGCCCGGTTGCGTCCGAGGCGTCTGAAAAGTGGCCAAGGCTCGCAAACCTGGCGTCGATGGTGGCATGAGATGAAGCCCTCAAAGATGCGCAACAGGCAGATATGGCAGGCGAGCCACTCCACGCGCTCTAGGCAGCTCGGCGCGGCCCTCTCGCCGGACCTGCGCTCGAGGCACTCGAGGCGCAGCGTTCGCGTCGTCGCCGGCGACACGGTGCGGGTCGTCCGCGGCGAGTACAAGGACGTCGAGGGCCACGTCTCGCGCGTCTTTACGCTAGGCGGCCGGATCGCCATCGAGGGAGTCAAAAAGGAAAAGGGCAAGGGCGAAAAGTTTGACGTGCAGATACACTCTACCAACGTCGTCGTGACGTCGCTCAACGGCGACGACTCGCGCAGGATGGCGAGGATACGCGGCGAGAGGGGCGCCGGAAGCCCCGCGCCGGCGGCGGCCCGCCCGGCGGGCAAGGCGCCAGAGCCGGCGGCGGACGCGGCGACCTCGACCAAGTACTGGCCAGGCGGGTCTCGGTATGATCCCCCGGCCAGCACGCCATCGGCAGGAAAGGCGGCCTCCCCCAAGGGCGCCGGCACGGCCGGAGGCGAGGCTGCCGGCGCCGCAGGCGAGGCCGAGGCCAAGAAGGCGCCAGGCGAGGCCAAGGCCGAGGCCAAGGGCGAGGCCAAGGCAGGGGGCAAAAAGCCCAGGGAGGCGGACGCGTAATGGTCAGCATTGCGGGCAGCAAAAAGCTCAAGCGCCAGATGGCGCCGTCCTTTTGGGGCATATCGCGCAAGAACAAGCGCTTTGTCGTGACGGTCAGGCCAGGCCAGCACCCGCGCGCGCTCTCGGTTCCCACGGCGGTTCTCCTCAGGGACGTCCTCGGCGTGGTCCGCACTCTGCGCGAGGCAAAGTCGGCCATATACTCGGGCGGCGTCAAGGTCGACGGCGTGGTCCGCAAGTCGCTCCACCACGGGATTGGCCTCATGGACACCGTCGAGCTGCGCGGCAGCGGCGCAATGTACCGCATGGTCCCGCAGGGCGGGCAGATACTGCGCCCCGTGGCCGTCAAGGACTCCGCCGAGATGGGCAAAAAGATCTGCAAGGTCACCTCAAAGTCCACCATCCGCGGCGGGAGGACGCAGGTGGGCCTGCACGACGGCCGCTCTGTCATAACTGACACCGACGTCAAGGTCGGCGACTCTTGCGTGATAAGCGTGCCCGGCCAGGAGGTCGGCGAGGTCATACGCCTGGACGCCGGCTGCCTAGCGATGGTCACGAGGGGGGCCAACGCCGGCGCCACGGGGACGGTGGATGAGATAAAAAGGGGGACGTTTGTCCTGCCGGCCATGGCGACGATGTCCCTGGGAGACAGGAAGGTCGACGTGCCGGCCGAGATCGTGATGGCCATAGGCAGGGGAGAGCCGGCGGTGAGCATACAATGAGCGGCGAGGAGAACCCCATGAAGAGGATATACCTCGAAAAGGTCGTCCTGAACATGGGCATTGGCAAGTCCGGCGACGCGATCGAGGCCGCAAAGGCGGCACTCGCGCACATATCGGGCAAGAGGCCCTGCGCGCGCGACGCCAAAAAGACATACCGCGACTTTGGCGTGCGCAAGGGCGAGCCGATAGGCGTGGCCGTCACGGTCCGCGGCGAGGACGCCGCCACGCTGCTAAGGCGCCTCCTCGAGGCGCGCGACAACCGCGTGCGCGGCAGGGCCTTTGACGGCCACGGCAACTTTTCGTTCGGGATAAAGGAGCACATTGACGTGCCCGGCGTCAAGTATGACCCAAAGGTCGGCATACTGGGCCTGGACGTGTGCGTCTCGCTGGCGAGGCCGGGCAGCTCGGTGAGCAGGCGCAGCAGGCACAAGGCGAGCGTCGGCGCGTCGCACGTGATAACCGCAGACGAGGCGCGCTCGTTCGTGGCCGAGAGGTTTGGGGTGGCGATGGCTTGAAGGACAGGTCGTACGAGTTTACCGGGCGCAGGAGGCACGCCTTTGGGCGCGGCTCTAGGTGGTGCAAGAGGTGCGGCGACTATACGGCCGTCATACAAAAGTACAACCTGATGATCTGCCGGCGCTGCTTTCGCGAGGTCGCCGGCTCGCTGGGGTTTAGGAAATACATGTGATGGATGATGCCGGCGACTAACGTACTAGCAAACATGTTTGTGACCCTCTACAACACCGAGGCTCGCCGCAAGCCCGAGTGCACGGTCTTCCCGACGTCTGGCCTGTGCTCCGAGGTCCTCAAGACGCTGCAAAAGGACGGCTATATCGGCGAGTATGAGAGGATAGAGGACGGGCGCGGCGGCAAGTTCCGCGTGAGCCTCGTCGCAAAGATAACAAAGTGCGGCGCGATATCGCCGCGCTTCAAGGTCAAAAAGGACGAGTACGCGTTCTGGGAGCAGCGCTACCTGCCGTCATACGACCGCGGCATACTCGTCGTCACGACAAACCACGGCGTCATGTCTCACCACGAGGCGACGCGCCGCGGGATTGGGGGGTTTCTGGTGGGCTATGCCTATTAGCCCTGACCGCCTAGAGGCGAGCGTGAGCGTGCCAGACGGCGTCAGCGTGAGCATGAGGCGCGGCGTCATGCGCGTCGAGGGGCCCCTTGGCCGCACGCACAAGAGCTTTCGAAAGATACCCGTCGACGTCGAGGTCGGCGAGGGCTCTGTGCGCCTGAGCGCGCGCGGCCCGAGAAAGCGCGACTATGCGATACTAAACACGTCGAGGTCCATCGTGCGCAACCTCGTCGAGGGCATCCGCGAGGGATACACGCTAAAGATGAAGGTCGTCTATGCGCACTTTCCCGTCTCCGTCAAGGTCGAGGGCCGCGAGGTCCTAGTCGAGAACTTTCAGGGCGAGCACGCGCCGCGCCGCGCGGGCATTGTCGGGGAGACAAAGGTCGAGGTAAAGGGCGACGACGTCATCCTCACGGGGGCCGTCCTCACCGACGTCACGCAGACGGCGGCCAACATACAGCAAAACACGCGCATAAAGAAAAAGGACCACAGGGTCTTCCTCGACGGAATCTACGTGTATGAAAAGTCGCGCGGGCTCGAAAAGTAGCTAGGCGCAGACCCACGACCCGCCCTCCATTACATAGCACTTGACCGTCCGCGCCACCGGCCCGTCGAGCCTCCCGCGCAGGGTCCTTATGTGCGGGCGCAGCGACCACGTGTCGCACCCCGAAAACCCCATCGGGCCGGCCTTTGCCATGTTGTGGATGACATGCTCGGGGTGGCTGATTACCTCGGACCTCGACTCTATCTCGACTGCGCGCGCAATCCGCGCAGAGTGGTCGTACGTCACGAGGTCCGGCGACTCGGTGCCGCCGCCCTGCGCGGCAATGCACACAAACTTTCCCTCCGCCACATAGTGCGCGTGGGCCGCGGCGGCGACGCCGGCGACGTCGTGGGCCGTGCCGATCGCCGACCAGTCCGGCGACTCGTACTCGCGCACGCCGGCCCCGCTGAGCCTGTAAAACCTTTCAGTCACGCTCCCGCGCTTTCGCGTGTGCGAGACCTCGAGGGTTCCGGCCTCGGCTAGCTCGCCAATCCACGCGTTGACCTCGTCGCGGTTGATCGCGAGGCCGGCGTTGACGACTTCGCCCGAGACGGACGCGCCGTTGAGGGCCTTGCCGCCCATGAGGGAGAGCACGATGCGCCACTTTGCGGCCGGCAGGTAGCGCGCGCCGAGGTGGGCCCGCCATGCCCCCTCCGGCGCCGCGGGCGCGGCCTCGGGGGCGTGCGCGCGGCACATCGCCGCCTCGATCGCCGCCGCCTCGGCCTCGCCAATCCTTGCCGGCGGCGGCGGCCGCGAGTCAAACCACGTCGGCGCG
>RHFA01000094.1 GCA_003724275.1 Thaumarchaeota archaeon S13 | reverse complement strand
TGTCGGACTCGGGGGCGATCCCGCGGCCCACTGTTATCGCGTCGCCCAGCGCGCCGCCGCGGGCCATAGAGTCCATCGCCGGCGTCCTTGCGGCCTCTAGAGGCGTCCTGCCGTCGAGGTCGGGGCTCGGCAGGTCGCCCACGCCGTCAAGCAGGACATAGACCATGCGAACGCCGCCGGGCTGGGCCACCGCGCGCGCCACCGGCGCGGGGCTGCTTTAAAGCTTGCACGGGCCGGCGGGCCTGGGCCTCGAGCGACTTTTACTTCTAGGCTTGCCGATTGGCGCTAAAAGCATATTAATGCGTCATTTTTCGCCGCGTCCGATGTCTGTGTGTAGCATGCCGGCTTGCTGCATCGAAGCGCAGCAGCGTGCGATTGGCGGGCGTACCCCCGTGTGGTGTTTGACCATATCACAAACTGCTCATTTTGTGTTCAGCATAGACACTCTTGATGGTTCGCGCGTAAACCTCGAAACAGGCAATATTAACAAAACTGCACACTCAAAAAAGACCTCTACAACACAATTTGGAAGAACAACTAGGTGATTCATACATGTCAGTTAAAAAACCCACAAGAAAAGGCGCGCCAAAGCAATACATCCACAAAAAAGCAAAAAGACCAAATAACCCACATGCGGGGATTGCGGCTGCTAAAAAAGATCCGGAGATAAAAATTACGAAATATGAATTTGACCCCCATTTGGATCCACAGTTGCAATGGGCTGGGAAAAACGAGAAAATTGAAATTAGCGTTGACACTGTACCACTTCACATTCACGAAAGAATTGACCCATCAACAATAATAGAAAAAGTGTTACGACACACAGATCAACAATCAATTCCATTTTTTGACTCTAAAGAAAATAAACTGCCATTCTACAAAGCAATTGAGTTTTATCAACACCAGAACAACTGGTCAAATAGGATTATTGCGGGTGATTCTATGGTCATAATGAACTCGTTATTAGAAAATGAGGGCTTGAACGGGAAAATTCAAATGGTGTACATAGATCCTCCCTATGGGAAAAAATACTCATCAAATTTTCAACCATTTGTTTGTAAACAAAACGACAAAGATCTAAGCCGCGAAGCAGAAACGATTAGAGCGTTCAGAGATACGTGGGAATTAGGCGTTCACTCATACCTATCATACTTACGACAGCGCCTATTGTTAGCAAAAAACATGCTTAAAGAGAGCGGAAGTTGTTTTGTACAAATATCTATTGAAAATATGCATTTGGTGCGTACTTTAATGGATGAAATTTTTGATTCTAAAAATTTTATGTCAGTTATAGCGTACAGAACTAGAGGTTCATCACGAACTGAACATCTCCCAAAAATCACAGATTATATTATTTGGTACGCAAAAGACATTTCGCAAGTAAAATTTAATGCACTGTTTGTCAAAAAAGATGATTCTACCTACACTGGCATAGAGCTTTCAAACGGCGATAGACGGCTTATGACTAAACGTGAACGTCATGATCGTTCATTACGCCCAAAAAATTCACGAGTTTTTCGAACATCGAGTTTGATCCCTGCTGGTAAAAACCTAGGGCCTGTGTTTGATGTAAAAATAAATGATAAAGTATATTCGCCGGGATTAAACAAATGTTGGAAAACCAATAAAGAAGGAATGGATAACCTAATTAGACAAAAACGTGTCGTCCCCACGGGAAACTCACTAGCGTATGTGTATTATTATGACGATTACCCTGTTCAAGAATTGAACAATGTGTGGTTAGACACGCAAAGTGCAACTGATAAACAATATATTGTTGAAACACCAATTAAAATAATTCAACGTTGTATGTTGATGGCAACTGATCCTGGGGATTTAGTTTTTGATCCAACTTGTGGTGCAGGAACAACTGCATACGTTGCCGAAAAATTTGGACGACGCTGGATTACATGTGACACATCAAGAATAGCTGTTACTATTACAAGACAGCGATTAATGACTGCATCATACGACTATTATAAATTAGCCAAAACCGAATCTTCAAAAAACAATATACAATGTGGTTTTGAATACGAAACTGTACCTCATGTAAAACTTGAACAACTAGCACACAATGAACGCGGGGGCGAAGAATTTCTACTAGATAAACCAAAAATCGACAAAACCAAACATCGCATTTCAGGCCCGTTTACAGTTGAAGCGGTACCTGCACCAACTGTAAAATCAATTGACACATTGTATTACGAACACACAAAAAACACCAACATTATCAAAAACTCGCAATTGGATAATTTGAGAACACAAAAAACACAACAAGAATGGAGAGAAGAATTACTTAAAACAGGAATAAAAGGAAAAAATGGCCAAAAAATTGAATTTATAACACTAGACACTCACCCCACAACCCAGTTTATCCACGCAATTGCCAAAACAAAAGAACCCAAATCAAAATGGGCGGCGGTCTCATTTGGCCCAACACACGCGCCCCTTAATCAACGCCAAGTTGAAATTGCTCTACAAGAAGCTCAGGACATTTACCCAAAGATCTCGTTGGTTGTGTTTGCAGCTATGCATTTTGACCCTGAAGCATCAAAAAATATAGAAAATATCAGGTGGGAGGGAGTGACCACACTCAAAGCAGAAATGAATAAAGATCTGTTGACCGGAGACTTAAAAAAAGCACGCTCATCAAACGAATCATTCTGGCTTGTGGGACAACCCGACGTGATTCTTAAAAAAACTAACGGGAAATACACTGTACGGATTCAAGGATTTGATTATTTTGATACAGAAAAAAACGATATTGTTTCCCATGATACAAGTAAAATTGTGCTGTGGATGTTGGATCCAGATTATGATGGCAGAAGCGTATATCCCAAACAGCTGTTTTTTCCAATGAAGAACAGTTCCGGCAGCAAGGGTTTGTCTAAACTTGCTAAAACACTACAGGGTGAAATTGACGAATCGCTTCTTGAAAATTTTTTTGGTGTAGAATCACTTGCTTTTGAAGCAGGGTTAAACAAAAAAATCGCAGTAAAAATTATAGATGATCAGGGACTGGAATCATTACGCGTTCTAGAGCTGAAATAAAATGAACACCATTGAAATTGAACCCATTAAAAATCTAATAATTTGTGATCCTTACAAAATGCCTGATAAACATTGGAGGTACAATCGTGAAAAACTAAGATTTGATCTAATTTCAACAAGAAGGCCAGCTGGATTTCTTAAAGCAACGCCTGACAGTAAGGCATTTGACGATCCTGGGGAATTTGTAAAACTTGACAATGTGGACACAATACGCGAACAAGTAAATAAATGGAGAGATGGGGGCTATCAAAACGTTACTGGAATTACACAGCAACTTTTGAAATTTTGGCACAAGAGGTCAAAAAACGACAAAAAATTGTTTTTTTGTCAATTGGAAGCAATCGAAACTATAATTTGGCTCACAGAATCTCCGGACTCAGAAAAATTAGGAATTCAAATAGGATCTGATGGGGGCGATTTTGTTCGCTGGTGTACTAAAATGGCCACTGGTACAGGCAAAACAATTGTTATGGCCATGTTAATTGCATGGCAAGTCTTGAACAAAACCACATATCCTAATGATACAAGGTTTACAAAAAATGTGTTGATTGTTGCTCCGGGTTTAACTGTAAAAAAAAGACTTGAGGTTCTCAAACCAGAACATCAAGAAAATTATTATGATGAATTTCGAATTGTCCCAATGTCAATGTGGAAGAACCTACAAAAGGCGAGAATTGCTATACATAATTGGCATACGCTCATACCAATAGAAGACAAACCTTATGATGTAGTTAAAAAAGGCCCTGAAAGTGATAACAAGTTTGCTAAACGAATATTGGGCTTCGATTCTGATAATGTTATGGTAATCAACGATGAAGCACACCATGCTTGGAGAAAAAAAAGTATTGGCGTGAACTTAAAAAACAACGACACGAAATGGATTGATGGACTAGACAGAATACATAGAGTACGCAATATTATAAGGTGTTATGATTTTTCCGCAACTCCGTTTATACCAACAGGAAAAAGCGTGTCCGAAGAAATGCTATTCGGATGGATAATTTCTGATTTTTCTTTAAACGATGCGATAGAATCTGGTCTTACAAAAACCCCCAAAATTGCTATTCGGGACGACAGTGGCAAATTTGATAAAAACTTTAAGTCGCGGTTTTATCACATGTATGTTGATCCTGAAGTAAAGCCTGATCTAAATCGTAAAGCAAGAGCTGAAGAAAAACTTCCAGATTTAGTACGCATTGCCTATATGTTATTGGGAAAAGATTGGCTTGACACAAAAAAAGTATGGGATGACCACAATAAAAATACTGTGAACGCAATACCTCCTGTGATGGTGACAGTGTGTAACCAGACTAATACCTCTGCTCGCATCGAACATTTTTTTAACCAAAACAAACTCGGGTTGAGTGAACTGTCCGGCAGCGAATACATGCTACGGATCGATTCCTCAAAACTGAGAGAGGCTGAACAAAACACTGAATATGATCCCAGATCTCATAACAAATCAGAAACATTACGACAAAAAGTTAACAGTGTTGGGAAATCTGGCACGCTGGGCGAACAGATTAGAAATGTAATTGCTGTGCAGATGATCACAGAGGGGTGGGATGCCAGAAACGTCACGCACATAATGGGCCTACGCGCATTTTCAAGCCAGTTGCTGTGTGAGCAAACGGTGGGGAGAGGGCTGCGCCGAATGTCATATGATGTTAATCCTGACACCGGGTTATTTGAACCAGAATATGTTAACATATTCGGCGTGCCGTTCACATTTCTTCCACATGAGGGTGGAATAGGCAGGTCGCCTAAACCGCCTAGACCCACATCACTGATTGAGCCTGATCCAAAAAAAGATAAACACGAAATATCGTGGCCGAACATAGATAGAATTAATCTGACCTATTCCCCCGTATTATCCGTCGATTGGAAAAAAATCGATGATTTAAAACTTAAAACTAGTAAAATAAGCACAACTGTCGGCATGGCGCAAGTACTCGCCGGCAAACCCCATGTGGATAAAATGTCAACTATTGATTTATGCGAATTGAACAAAACTTTGCGAATGCAACAAATTATATTTTTAGCTTCTAAAGATATTTACGCTGATATGCAAAGCCACTGGATCGGAAATCGAAATTTTCTTATAGCGCAAATTATTAAATTAACTGAACAGTTTATTGAAACTGACAAAATTAAAGTGTCTGGAGCTACAAAAGATGACAAACTTCGCATAAAAATGACAATTTTGTTTAACATGCAAAGTGTTGTAAGACATGTGTGTGCTGCCATTAACGCAAAAAATATTGAGCAAAGACAATTAATGTTGAATCTACAATCGCCTATAAAGTCTACTAGTCTAATGCGCCCATGGCACACAAAAAGACTTACTGAATACGCTGTAAAAAATCACATTAGTCTTGCTGTCTATGATTATAGTTGGGAGCTTGCTACTGGCCACGAACTAGAACGGAATGAGCATGTAGAGTCATGGGTAAAAAATGACCATATTGGATTTGTAATACCATATTCATATAACGGATCCTTGCATGAGTATTACCCGGACTTTTTGATCAGACTTACAAATAACACAAACCTAATTCTTGAAGTTAAAGGCAAGGACAACGAACAGAACAAAACAAAACTAAAATTTTTAAAAGAATGGGTAGATGCTGTGAATTTGAATGGGGAATTTGGTGCATGGGCATATGATGTAGCCTACCATCATACCGAGGTACGAAATATACTAGAAAAGCATTCAAAACACAAATTAACATATAACATAGTAGCTAAATGCCCTGCCTGTGGCTCAATTGCAAAAAACCATCAAAATATATATGCTGTGTTTGGTTATAGAAATGTGGGTGGTGTGCTCCGTCCCCAGTCATGGTGTCGTAAGTGTCGCAACAAATCCTAACAATAGTTATATTGACTTTGTTAACTTCTAAATCACATACTTTGATCTATACGGATGAAAAATAGTTTGTTCCATTACAAGACCTTTTTGCACAAACGCGCTAGAGCGCAGGATCTTACCTGCTTGTTCGGGTCTCAGCGCCCGCTGGACACGCTGACTGTGGCATGCCACTTGCCCGGGGGCTGCACTGTGGGCGCAAAAACAGAAAATCTCCCAAAAAACGTGCCTATTCGTGCAACATAGGCACAGCTTGGCGAAGGTATTAAAGGCGCGCGGGGCGCGCCGGCCCGTGATGCAGCGATCAGAGGGCATCGGCGACATGCCGACAATGTTCGCGCCGTCCGGCGAGGCCGACATCACGCGCGCGATCGCCACCGAGTTCCACTCTGTCCTCATGGAGCGGGCCCAGTCCGACGTCGTCATAATCGGGGCCGGCCCCGCGGGCCTGACGGCCGCCGGCGAGCTCGCCGCGATGGGCCACAAGGTCCTCGTCATAGAGCAGAACAACTATCTCGGAGGCGGCTACTGGCTGGGGGGGTACATGATGAACCCCGTGACGGTCCGCGCGCCGGCCCAAAAGATGTGGGAGGAGCTCGGCATACCATACAAGCAGGTCGGCGAGGGCCTCTACCTGACGCCGGGCCCGCACGCCGTCTCAAAGCTCATAGCCAACGCGTGCGACGCGGGCGTAAAGTTCCTGCAGCTCACAAAGTTCGACGACCTTGTCCTAAAGAACGGGCGCGTCACGGGCGTCGTCGTAAACTGGATGCCAGTCTCGGCACTGCCTCGCAACATCACCTGCGTCGACCCCGTCGCGATAGAGGCGCGCATGGTCATAGACTCGTCGGGACACGACTCTGTTGCCGTAAAGCGCCTCGAGGACCGCGGCCTCGTAGAGTGGAAGGGGATGAGGCCCATGCACGTGAACGAGGAGGACGCCGTGGTGGAAAAGACCGGCGAGGTGTATCCGGGCCTCGTCGTGGCCGGAATGTCGGTGACCGAGACGTTTGGCCTCGCGCGGATGGGGCCGACGTTTGGGTCCATGCTGTTTTCTGGCCGCAAGGCCGCGCAGGTCACGGCGACAAAGCTCAAGGAGACCGGCCGCTAGGCGTGCGCGAGATCGTCGTGCACGACTGGCAGGCCCGCGCGGGAATTGACGTTGCTGCACTCGCGGCGTTTCTGGGGCGCGCCCTTGGCGTGGAGGCCTCGCCCGTCTCCGGCGGCGCCGGAATGCGCCCCGACGGGGCCGGCGGCGCGCTGGGGGCCTGCCGCGTCGCTGACGTCAAAAGGCCGTTCTGGCGGCAGCGAGGCGAGGCGCCGCGCGACGGAGGCGTCGCGCTGTATGACGGCCACGAGCTCCTCCGCCTCGCGCTCGCCGTCGCCGGCCCCGGCGCCTCGCCGCGCGGCGCGCTGCACGTCATGGTCACGGACCTCCTCGTCGGGACGTACGACGATGCCGACGCGCGCTACCACGCGCGCCCTGTCGTGGCGTCAAACCCGTCGCTGCTCTCCACGGCATCAGCCGTCTGGGGGCCGGCCCGATCGAGGCGCTACTATGGCGAGGCCATGGCCGCGCGCGCCTCCGGCGGCGACGGCGCGGCCGTCGAGGCGGCCCACGCCGCCGAGCACCTCGTCGAGGGCGACGCGAGGATGGCCGCGGCCATCAGGGGGTACGCAATGCAGGCGGCCATGTACGCGCTGACCGGCGAGGCGTTCTGCGATGACGCCTCCTGCTGCCTGCACGACGCGCACTGGCAGTCAGGCGTCCTCTCGGCCGTCGCCTCGGGGCAGCTCTGCGCGGCGCACGGGGCGGCGATCGGCGGTTTGACTTAAATCTGCGGCTCTGCGCGGCGCGCCGATGTCAGCTGCACAGGTCCTCGAGAGGAGGGGGGAGCAGGGGCAAGGCGGGGAGCGCGGCGCCTCGCCGGGCTCGCAGCCCACACCGCCTCCCAGGCGCGAGAAAAAGACGTCATTTGACGTGGTTATCATCGGGGCAGGGCCGGCCGGATACACGGCGGGCATATACTGCTCGCGCGCGCGGCGCGAGACGCTCGTGCTCTCTGGCCTGCTGCCCGGCGGCCAGCTCGTCAACACGACCGAGGTCGAGAACTATCCGGGGTTTCGCAACGCGATAATGGGGCCTGACCTCATGCTGGACATGCGCGCGCAGGCCGAGAGGATGGGCACGGCGATCGTCGACGACGAGGTGACCAACGTCGACTTTGCGCGCCGGCCGTTCCGAGTGATGACGGCCTCTGAGGAGTACACGGCAAGGGCGGTGATCATCGCCACGGGGGCAAGCCCGCGCAAGCTCGGCGTGCCCGGCGAGGGCGAGCTCGCCGGCAAGGGCGTGTCGTACTGTGCGACGTGCGACGGGCCGTTCTTTAGGGGCAAGGAGATCGTCGTCGTGGGGGGCGGCGACTCGGCGATGGAGGAGGCGACGTTTCTCACAAAGTTTGCGAGCAGGGTCCTCCTGGTGCACAGGCGCGGCGAGCTGCGCGCGAGCAGGATAATGCAGGAGAGGGCAATGGCGGACAAAAAGGTCGAGATGGCCCTAAACACGACGGTGGGCGCGATATCCGGCGACGGGCGCGTCGAGCGCGTCACGCTGCGCGACGCCTCCGGGTCCGAGAGGGACGTGGGCGCCGGCGGCGTGTTCGTGGCGATCGGCCACGAGCCCAACACCGCCCTGTTCAGGGGCCAGGTCGAGCTTGACGCGCGCGGCTATGTCGTGGTCCGCGACGGCGCGAGGACGAGCGTCGAGGGCGTCTTTGCCGCCGGCGACGTGCATGACCACGAGTACAGGCAGGCCATAACGGCGGCGGGATTTGGCTGCATGGCCGCGCTCAGCGCCGACAGGCACCTCGCGGCGTCTCAATAGAACGTCTCGGACATGTTCTTTGAGCGCGCAAGCGCGCCGTCAAACTCGGACTTTGTCATGACGCCCTCACCGACGTACACGCTCTCAAACTTGCGCCCGTCGTCGGCAAACATGCCGACTGCGCACGCGCCCTCGCCGACGTCGAGCTTTTTCATGCACGCATAGACGGCCGCCGAGGACGGGCTCACGAGCATGCCGTCGCCCTCGAGGACCTCGCGGACCACGCCAAAGGCCTCGGCGTTCGTCACGCTGACCCACTCGTCGACGACGGACTCGCGCTTTAGGTAGAGGTCGGGCTTTGCGGACTCGTCAAAGTTGCGCCACCCCTGTATGAGGTGGTCCCTCTGCGGCTGGCAGCCGACGATGCGCACGCCGGGGCTCTTTTCCCTTAGGTATGTCCCGACGCCGGTTATCGTGCCGCCCGTGCCAACGCCCGTGAAAAAGTGGGTGATCTTGCCGCGCGTCTGCTCCCAGAGCTCCGGCCCTGTCCCGCGGTAGTGGCCCATAAAGTTGGCCTCGTTTGCGTACTGGTTTGGCGAATAGTACTCGTCGGGCCGGTTTGAGGCGATCGACGTGGCAAGCGCGATGCTCTGGTCGGTTCCCGCGCCGACCTTTGGGCAGAGGTCGTCGCTGGTCTCGTGGACCTTGGCGCCCATCGAGCGTATTATGCGCTTTGTCTCGTCGCTGGCCTTTTCGGGTATGACAATCTCGGCGTCATAGCCCAAAAGGCGCGCAATCCCTGTGAGCGCGATTCCGGTGTTGCCTGACGTCGGCTCTATTATCGTGTGCGTGCCGCGCTTGATGAGGCCCTGCCTCTCGGCCTCGCGGACCATCCAGTAGGCGGCCCTGTCCTTGACCGAGCCGAACGGGTTGTGGCCCTCGAGCTTTGCGAAAAACTCCCTGCCGCCGGCGCACAGCGAGTCCAGGCGCACGAGCGGCGTGTTGCCCACCCTGGCGAGGATGTCCTTTGGGTCAGCTGCCCTCTGCATGGTCACTTGCCCTTCTTGATCTCGACCTCGATCACCTTGCCTTCCTTTTTTAGCGAGAGGACCTCGTGGCCGTGGCGCGAGGCCCACTTTGTTATGTCCTCCTCGGCGGCGGGGTCGTCGGCCCTCACGCGTATCGTCGAGCCGGCCTCCATGCGCTCGACCTCTATCTTTGTGCGAAAGACGGGCTCGGGGCAAAAGAGTCCAGTCGCGTCCAGGTCCCTGTCTGCCATTCTGGCCGCGGGGCCGCCGCGCGCGCGTATTAAACCCTGCTGCCGCCGCGGCGCGTGCGCGCCGCTCAGATCGCCATGCGGGCCATGCCGCCGAGCGTGCGCGCGGCCATGGGCGAGGCGTCGTGCCCCTCGAGGTTTATCTTGCGCGATATGCGCCTCATGCCGGCGACGGCTAGGCGGTAGAGGAGCATCCAGAGGCGGCTGTCCGGGTGGCTGCGAAACGCGCGCAGGAGGAGCGCGAGGGCGTGGCGCGACCTGGGGTAAAACCGGGCCATATAGTCGTCAATGTACTCGCCCGAGTTTTCAATCTTGTAGCGCACGTGGCCGATGGCCTCGCGGCCCGTGGCGTAGCCGGCCTCGCATATCGAGACGCGCCCGCGCCTGAGCGCGTCGAGGACAGAGTCGAGGCTGTCCTCGGCGTCGATGGCGTTGACGCACCTGCCCACAGTCGAGGCCACGTGCGAGTCGCTCCCCGCGACGCCTACCATGGACCTCTCGGCGGCAAACGCCGCGGCGCGCGCGTTTGATATAATGTCGGCGTTGTTGCTGTTGAACACCTCGATAATGTCGCACTCGGCGGCGCGCTCTCGCAGCGCGTCGAGTATGCTAAACGGGTGCGGGGCCGACGAGACGCCGCCCTGCGCGCGTATGGCGTCTAGCGTCTCGCCGAGGCCCATGCCCGGCCGCACCCGCTCGGATATGCCATAGGCCACGACGTGCGAGCCGTCATCGAGCGTGACCTCCTCGGCCGGATAGACGGCAATGCGCGCGTGGCGCCCGTGCGTGCGGGCATACTCGCGGGCCTGCGCATACCCGTCAAGCGTGTTGTGGTTTGTGACGAATATCGCATCCAGGCCGGCGGCCAGCGCGCCGTCGAGCTGCTCGCGGACAGTCACGCCACAGTCGTACGGCGCCTCGAGGGGCCCGACGTTAAAGTTTGAAAAGACATTGTGGCAGTGCAGCTCTGCCCTTATCGACCGCAACGCGCGCCGGCCCGCCGCGGCCGCGCTTTAAGAGTTTGCGGCCCGCCGCGCCGCAGCTACCTGAACAGGTCCTCGCGCGCGGGCCTGAGCAGCGAGGTGGCCGGCGCGCCGCTGCCCACGGCGAGGCCGGTCCCGCTCACGACGGCCATGGGGCACGAGGAGGCCTTTTCCATGGCGAGCTCGGCGGCGCCGGCGATCTCGTCGGCGACGGCAATGTCCGTCACGCGCAGTATCCTGCCAAACGCGTCGGGCCGCCCCGAGTGGTCGGCCGACGGCTCGATGCCCGCGGCCCCTATGGCGCAGTCGACCTGCCCCGTGCGAAACGGCCTGCCAAACGTGTCAGACACGATCACGCCGACGTCTGCGCCGCACGCGGCGGATATCTCGGATCGCACGCGCCTCGCCGAGGCGTCGGCGTCCTCGGGCAGCAGCGCGGCGCGGCCCGGGGGCATGTTGCTCTCGTCGACGCCCGAGTTTGCGCAGACGAGGCCGCCGCGCGTCTCGGTGACCATCACGCCGTGGCCCATGCGCACGATGCGCCGCGCCTCGGAGAGGACGAGCTCGACTATGCGCGCGTCCTTGCCGTACTCGGACGCTATGCCGAGCGCGAGGGACGAGGGGCGCACGCCGGCGAGGTCCACGACGCGGCCCTCGGCCTTTGAGACTGCCTTTTGCGAGACGACGACAATGTCGCCGTCCGAGACGCCAACGCCCGAGCGCGCGAGGGCCACGCCGAGGTCCTGGCCGCGCGCCACCTCGCCGGCGACCCTGACGGCGGTGACGCGGATCTCGCGGCCCGCCGCCGTGCCGCTACCCATTTCCCGCCCTGAGCGAGAGCCCATAGTGGCGGTTTATCACGCCGATCGCGCCGGCGAGGTCCTTCTCCTCGAGGACGGCGTTGGCGCGCTCCTTCACGATGTCCTGCGCGCGAAACGCGATGCCCAGGCCGCACACGTCAAAGAGCTTTATGTCGTTGGCCCCGTCGACTATGGCCACGGTGTCCTCCCTGCGCTCGCCCATGGACGCGATCGCCTCGGCCGCGGCGAAAGCCTTGTCCGAGCCTACCTTTATGCGCACGCCGTCGAGCTGGTTGTCCTGAAAGACGAGCTCGTTGGAGAGGACGACGTCGAGGCCAAGCTCGCGCCGGAGGCGGTCAGTCATTATCGTAAAGCCGCCCGAGACGGCCATGAGGCGCCAGCCGGCGCCCTTTAGCGCGCCGCAGAGCTCGCGCGCGCCGGTCATTATGGGCAGCGCGGCGGCTATGCGCTCGCACGTTCCATAGTCGATGCCGCGCAGGAGCTCGACGCGCTTCCTCAGGCCCTCCTCCCAGTCTATGGACCCCTCTATGCCGCGCCGCGTGATCTCCCATATCTCGTCCTCCCTGCCGCGCTCCTCGGCTAGCACGGGGAGGTACTCGGCGTCAAAGAGCACCCCCTCGACGTCAAAGATCGCAAGCAACGGCCCGTCTCGCGCCGCTGCCGGGGCGCAATTATATTAAAGTTGGGCGGCCGTCGGGGCCGCCCGAGGGGGACGCCGAGCCGGCCCTGCCATGGCCAGGCGGGGAGGGGGCCCGGCGGGCACGCCCCGCGCGCATGGCCGAGCGGGGGCACGCCGCGTGCGGACGCCCGCCCTGGACACTCGAGCGGATCTCTCCTTTTTTTTTTGCGCGTGCAGCAGAGTGGAATGCGGGTGTCCGGCTCGCCCGCTTGGCAGCTTTTCGGCCAACTCGGGCAAGCTCAATGCCCATCATGATCCCTTAGCCCGCCTGCCGGCGCCGGGCCGCCGCCCCTTTTAAGGGCCGTGCGCCACCTCGCGACTGCGCCCCGCGCGCAGGGCAGGCTCGGGCCCTGGGCGTCCACGGCGGCCCTGGGCGCGCGCGGGCGCGGCACGGGCCCATTGGTTAATATTTGCGCAGAATCGGCCCGTGCCCCGGATGGCGCAGACGTGGGGTGACGCCGAGACGAGCCTAGAGCCGCTCAAGGGCCAAAAGGTGGCGGTTCTCGGCTATGGCATACAGGGAGACGCGCAGGCCAACAACATGAAGGACTCTGGCCTTGACGTCGTAGTGGGCCTGCGCGCGGGAGGCCCGAGCGCCGCAAAGGCCGCCGCCGACGGCCACACCGTCATGGGGGTCGCCGAGGCATGCCGCGCCGCTGACGTTGTGCACGTGCTCATACCCGACATGGCCCAGGCCTCCGTCTATGGCGCCGAGATTGCGCAGGGCCTCAAGGATGGCAACGCGCTCTCCTTCTCGCATGCGGCGGCTGTCCACTGGGGGTGGATCAGCCCGCCTGACAACGTTGACGTTATCATGGTCGCCCCAAAGGGCCCGGGCTCAAAGGTCCGCGAGACTTACCTAGAGGGATTTGGCACGCCGTCTATCGTCGCGGTCCACCAGGACAAGACGGGCACGGCGTGGGACCGCACGCTTGCCATCGCAAAGGCGATCGGGAGCACGCGCGCCGGGGTCATACGCACGACCTTCCAGGAGGAGGTCGAGACGGACTGGTTTGGCGAGCAGGCCGACCTCTGCGGGGGCTCGGCCTCGATGGTCATGGCCGCCTTTGAGGTGCTAGTCGAGGCCGGCTACCAGCCCGAGATTGCATACTTTGAGGTCCTGCACGAGCTAAAGCTCATAGTCGACATGGTCCAGCGCCACGGCGTGGCCGGAATGTACCGCCGCGTCAGCGAGACGGCGCGCTATGGCGGCCTCACGCGCGGCCCGCGCGTGGTCGACGCGCAGGCAAAGGAGCGCATGAAAAAGGTCCTAGACGAGATACGCGACGGCACGTTCAACAGGGAGTGGACGGGGGCGTACGCCGACGCCGGCCGCGAGTCATTCGAGTCGCGCATGCGCGAGGTAGAGTCGCACCCCGTCGAGGAGGTCGGCCGCCGCATGCGCAAGATGATGTGGCCTGACTCTGAAGGGCAGGCCTAGCGGCGCTTTACGTTCTTGCGCACGTGGTCAATGATTCCGGGCAGCGGCGTGCCCGGCCCAAAGACGCCGTTGAGGCCCCTCTTTTCGAGGCCGCGCCTGTCAGACTCTGGTATGATGCCGCCGCCCATGACGAGCACGTCGCGCATGCCGCGCCGGCCCAGCTCGCCGACGACGCGCGGAAAGAGCGTGTTGTGGGCCCCGTTGAGGAGGCTCATCGCCACGGCGTCGACGTCCTCGTCCTCGGCGATCTGCGCGACGCGCTTTGGCGTAGCAAAGAGGCCAGAGTAGATGACCTCCATGCCCGCGTCGCGAAACGCGCGGCAGAGGACCATTGCCCCCCTGTCGTGGCCGTCGAGGCCCATCTTGGCGACGAGGACCTTTATGGGACGCTTGCCCGCCATGGCGGCGCGGCCGCCGGCAGGCGCCTTAAGTGTTTTTTGGGCCGCGCGCGCCGGCGATCTCGCCTGCCCAGCGCCTGATCGCCGCGGGATCCATGCGCACGACCTCGGCGCCGGCGGCCCCGAGCAGGCCCATGTCCGACTCGGCATACCCCTCGAGGCAGACGACGCGGCGAATCCCGACGGTGACGGCCATCTTTGTGCACTCTAGGCACGGGACCATGGTGGAGTAGAGCGTCGCGCCGGCCGTCCCGTCCGCGCCGGCCCTTATGCCGAGTATGGCGCAGTGCATTATGGCGTTGGCCTCGGCGTGGTTGCAGAGGCAGCGCTCGAGGGCCTCTCCGGAGGCTATCTCGCCCCTGACGCGCTCGGCGCAGCGCGCGCAGCCGCCCTCGTGGCAGTTCCTGACTCCGGGGGGCGTCCCGTTGTATCCCGTGGCGATCTGGCGGTTGCCGCTCACGATGACGGCCCCGACGCGCTTTGCCATGCAGTTGGAGCGCAGCTTTGCGAGCTCGGCCTGGAGCATAAAGTACTCGTCCCACGTGGGCCTTTCATGGGCCATGCGCGCGCGGCCCGGGGCGCGCGTAAATATTGTTTTGGGGCCGGATCGCGGCCACCTTTAAAAGCGCGCGCGGCCCGCGGCGCGTGTGTGGGGGTGGACCATGTCCGGGGGCGCTATGTGCGCGAGGGCGCGCTCGAGGCCCGCGACTACCAGGTGGCGCTAGCCGCCGAGGCGGCGGCAAAAAACTGCATCGTCGTGCTCCCCACGGGCCTCGGCAAGACGGCCGTCGCGCTGCAGCTCATCGCGAGGCACCTAGAGCGCGCGCGCGGAGCCTCGCTCATGCTCGCGCCGACGAGGGTCCTCGCCGAGCAGCACCGCAGGTTTATGCTGGACCACCTGACCATAGAGGACGTCGCGCTCGTCACCGGCGAGGAGCCGCAGGCGCGACGCTCGAGGCTCTGGTTTAGCAGCGTCGTGTGCGCGACGCCCGAGATTGCCCAGAACGACCTGGCCCGCGGCGTCATATCGCCGGGCGACTTTGGCCTAGTCATATTTGACGAGGCCCACAGGGCAGTCGGCAACTATGCGTACACGGCGATCGCCGCGGCCTTTGAGGGGACGCCGGCGAGGCTCGTCGGCATGACGGCGACGCTGCCCGCCGAGCGCGCAAAGGTCAAGGAGATCGTCGAGGCCCTGCATGCAGAGTCGGTGGAGACGCGGCACGAAAAGAGCCCCGACGTCGTCAAGTACACGCAAGAGACAAAGACGGAGGTCATAGAGCTCGTCCTTCCCGAGGGCATGGCCGAGGTCCAGTCGCTGATCAAGAGGGCGCTCGGCGTTCGCTATTCGGAGCTCAAGTCCGCGGGGATCGACACGGGATCCAACAGGTCGCTCTCGGCCCTGCTGCGCCTGCGCGCGTTTGTGCTATCGCACCGCCGCAACGCCATAAAGCCGCTCTTTGCGGCGATACGCATCACGTACTCGCTAAACATGTTTGAGGCCCACGGGACGACGGCGTTCCTGCGCTTTTGCGAGCGTGCAGCCAAAAAGAACGCGAGCGCAAGGTCGCTCATGGAGGACGACGAGCACTTTTCGGCGGCCGTCGCGCGGGCCCGCGCGCTGCAAAAGGGGGGCATGGAGCACCCAAAGATAGCCAGGCTGCTAGAGATACTCTCGGGCACAAAGGACAAGGCGATCGTGTTCTCGAGCTACCGCGACTCTGTCGAGGTGATCCGCGACAGCCTCGCCGAGCACGGGATAACGGCCGAGATGCTCATAGGCAAGGCCGGCGAGGCCGGCCTCAAGCAGAAAAAGCAGGTAGAGACCGTCGCGCGGTTTAGGGCCGACGAGTACCGCGTGCTCGTGACGACGCGCGTCGGCGAGGAGGGCCTGGACATCTCGGCGGTAAACCTTGTCGTGTTTTATGACAGCGTTCCCAGCTCTATACGATACGTGCAGAGGCGCGGTCGCACCGGCAGGCACGCCTCAGGCCGCCTCGTCAGCCTCGTCACAAAGGGGACGATCGACGTGGCGTACCACTGGATTGGCAAGAAAAAGATCAGGGCCGCACAGCGAGTCGGAGCCAGCGTGGTCCCGCGCAGGGCAAAACGGCCGCGCGCGGCGCCGCGGCGCAAGAGGCCCGCGACGCTTGATGACTATGTCTAGGCCGGGCTCGCCGGCCGCGCCCGCGGGCATGGCAGCCCGAAAGGCCTGCGCCTCAGCGGCAGGGCGCCTCACGGCCTCCGCCGTTCCATGTGGCCCGTGCGGCCTGGCATGTCCAGGACAACCCTAAAGTCCCCCAGCACGTCCCACCCAAGGATGGCGTTAATTCCTGCCCTCTCGCACTCTGGACTCATGTCAAGCTCGTAGATCGTGGTGTGCCCTGTCCTGCCGCATATGTCTATGAGGCCAAAGTACGACCTCAAGACTTCCCTGTGGTTTCGGTGGATGCATTTCACATCGGCGCTCTCACCGGCAAACTTGAGGCCTGCGCGCTTGCAGGTTCGCACGTCAACGCACGTTGCGTTTGAGCCAGAGTCTACCACGCCTAGAAGCTCCTGGTCAGTATTGCCGAGCAGGGCGCACCTTCCTCGGCCTCCCACATTGCCTCCTTTTGGAGCCTGGCTACCTCGGCCTCCGGCGCTGTCTTCCCGCCGCCGCGATCCTTCCCCGCTGGCATGACGGGGCCGGCAGGCCTGGCCCATATTAAGCAGGGCAGGGCATCGCGCATGGGGCGCGCCCTTGTCAGCCATTCACAGTTCGACGGCCTCTGGCAATCTTGGGCTTAGCATGTGCGTGCTCCCTGGCGCTGGCACGAACGCCCGCGTGTGGCGGAACAGTATGGCAGGGCATGCCCCTGGCCACGCGGTGGGGGTTCGCGGCACAACTTAAATGGGCGGCTATGGCTCCCTTCCGGCGTGACAGCGCAAGAGACATTGCCCCCCAGCCGGCCTCACGGAGTCGACGCGGCCGCCGAGGAGGATCTCCAGAGGCAAAAGGCGATCTTTGAGGAGAGGGAAGAGGAGCTGCTTGAAAAGTACCCCGGCAAGAACATCGGCATCTGCGGCGGTGAGGTCTTTGTCGGCGACAGCCTGGATGAGGTAACCGACAGGGCCGAGGAGGTGTACCCCGACAGGTTAATCTACTTTTACGGCCCCCCAGTGCTCTGCATGGTGTCCTGATGTCCGTAGAGCTCAAGATGCGCAACGGGCTGTTTTTTGCGCGGTGCACCCTGAACGCAGACACTAACATAGAGATGTGGGGCATTGTGGATTCCGGATCCCGCACCACATTTCTCACGTCGGCCATATGTGATCGTGCAGGGCTCAAGTACAAGGGAAAGTTGAAAAACATAGTTTGCTCGCATGGCAAAAGCCACAGGAATCTAGAAGTGCCTACCTATAGAAGCACCATAACGCTAGGAAATGTTACTGTGAAGTGCACATCTCCAGCGTATGACGGAAGGCTCATGGCCGGGGAAATCAACGCCGACGCAATACTGGGAACCAACATACTTTGCAACTTTGACGGGCGGCTCAACTGGAGTGCCGGGACAGGATCCCTAGAACAAATGGGGTGACCGCGTGCCTGCCAATACGGGACTGGCCGCAGTCCTGGGGCAATGTGGCCAAGACCTACCAGGGTGTCAATGTCCGTGAGCCTGGCCTTTCCCAATAGCAGGCTCTGGCGGCAAGGGGTCGTTTGGACTCCGATGGTGTCTGTTTTTAGCCCCCCGCACGTCTTTCCACGAAGCCCGTGCCGCTAGGCATGTCCAAGACAACCCTGAAGTCTCCCAGCACGTCCCACCCAAAAATGGCGTTAATCCCGGTTCTCCCACATTCTGGCCTCATGTCAAGCTCGTAGACCGTGGACTGCTCTGTCGTGCCGCATCTGCCTATGCGACCCAAGTATGATCTCAAGACTTCCCTATAGTTCCGGTGTACGCATTGCATGCTGGCTCTTTCTCCGGCAAACTTGAGGCCTGCACGGTTGCGCGCCCACAAGTCAACGCATGTGACAGTTGAGCCCGAGCCGATTACCCCTAGAAGATCTTGACTGGGATTGCCTTGCAGCGAGCACCTTGCAGCAAACCTGACGTCTGCGACTTGGAGCGGGATGTCCATTACCCCATCCAGAGGATGCCGGCTCCGTACAGGTGAAAGAACGACGCCCTGTCGGGGTGCGCCCTCCTTGCCTTCATGGCCGCCT
>RHFA01000086.1 GCA_003724275.1 Thaumarchaeota archaeon S13 | reverse complement strand
AGTAGATCCTTTCGTAGATTTCCTCTGCACGCACCTCTAGCGGGCGCATCGCGGCCATGTACTCTTCCCACTGCTCGTCGGTGAGCTGTGAGCCGTCGGGAACCCCCGACGCGGCTACGATTGCCGTGCTCTGGTCGTCAAGGCTCTCGAGCTGCTCATAGAGCTCCTCGATCTGGGAGTGGAGCTCTTCATAGCGCTGCTCCAGCGGGGCGAGCCTCGCGCCTAGCGCGAACTCTTGCTCCACGGACAGCTCTGGCCCCACAATCCCAAACTGCTCGGCGATGGCCTCGGCCTGCTCGTCTAGGCGGGCAAGCTCGGCGGTGTCCTCGTCGCTGAGCTCCGGCATGTCCGGCAGCCCGTGCGAAGAGTAGACCTTCTCCATCCTCTCGGCCTCGTCCTCGCGGTACTCGGCGATTGCCCTGGCCTGCTCGGCGGTGAGCGCCTGCGGCGCGGCGCCAAGCTCTGCCAGGAGCGCGTCGTACTCGGCGTTGATCGAGTCCCACGCGACGTCGCCAGTGGCGGCGTCGGCGTGAAGCGTGGTGTACCGTGCCAGGACTGGCGCGGCCCGCTCGCGAACCTCGGCGGCCTCCTCGGCCGTCAGGCCGGGCGGCGTCACGCCGATGCTCTCCAGGAACGCGTTGCGCTCGGCCTCTATGGCGTCAAGCTCGGCCTCCATGGCGGCGTAGTTGGCCTCCATGTCGACGTAATTCATTCCGGTGCCATCCATGGGCATGCCAGGATCCACGTACATCGCCCAGCCCTGAGAGCCCGCTGTGGCCCCCAGGACGGCGAACGCCCCGACCGCGACTGCGGCGAGGCAGGCTGCTGCCAGCCCGCCGGCGATCGCGGCCTTTTGGTGTGTGTGCTTCATTGCGCGAGGTGTGCGCGGGGGAGTATATTAAGCCGCCCCTCCGCTTGCGGAGGGGCAGGACGGGAGCGTTGCGGCGAGGCAAACACAGGGCACAGGCTTATACGGAGCATGGCAAAGCCCGCGTGACGGTATGGCGCAGGCAGCGAGGTCAGGATTGGCCAAGGTAGGAAATAGGAAGGAGCTGGTAAACCAGCTCGAAAGGATGAACACGCCGCCCAAAAGGCAGGCCAAATCAACAAAACAGAGACCAAACAGGGGGAAAAGTACCGGAAAGGTAAAAACATATATCCTAGAGGCTGGGAAATTGATTCAAAAGTGCCAGGGGGAGAGGGTGTCATGGAAAATCGACAGTGGTGGATTTGACGATGTCAAGATCTTGCGCATTTATCGAAACGGTTTGCCTGGAAACATTTGCGAGTTTTACCTAGACAAAAAAGATGATCGGTTTTTATTGCTTCACACAAACGAAAGTGGAAGACAGGCAAACCATATGATCAACGCCATGGTAAATGAGCCCTGCTGTGCGTTTGACCATGCATGGTTCTACACCGACATGCTACAAAAATGGACAAGGGATAGAAGCGGGGCAGACGGAAAATACAAAATTGAGCATTATGGCATGTTTCAAAAAAAACCCACAAAAGTGAATATAGAAGGCGGAGGCGCGAGATCCATATATGACAATGTATTAAAGATGAAAGAGGTGAGTGGGCGCACATCTCAAAAATCTATTGAGGTTCAAAGTGGGGGGGAGCAAGGAATAGGTCAGTTTGTTAAAGAACAGATAAGTAATACCGGATGTTTCACCATCATTCGCGGAAAATCTGTTGAGGATCATCTACATGTTGTCGATGGATGCAAGGACGAGTACAAGGATGTGGTTTTGCGTGTAGAGGACAATATGCTAGGAGTTAAAAAGGACGGTGGATCATATGGGATAAAAGGGAATCCGTTTGTGATCAAATTCTCAAAAAAAATATCCGATTTAGAGAGGTTTATCGACAAAGTGTTTAATTCAAAAGAGCCATTCAAGCTGTGGGGAGCTAAGTGGGAAATTAGCAATGGGTATTACAGCGTGCTGGGAGTGGATCTGCATGAAGGCAGCTCAATTAATTTTGAGGTGGCTGACGATATGATGCGGGTGTATTTGTATGAAGGAAGCTGTGGCAACACACTGTTGAGGATGTTTACACACCTGCAACTTCGCTATGACACTAGGATAGAGTGTGAAGAGCTAAAACTGTGATTATAGCATAAATGGCATATTTAATGCAGTGTTTGAATTTCAAAAAATACTCCCTAGTCGTCATGTTAAAGAAATCAAGAAAAAATAAAGAAAACCATTGTAGAAGAAATAATCCCTAACAAATAACTAATAAAGCACATAGAAGAAGCGTACAAAAATAGGAATCAAGAAACACGTAGCCAACTTTATGGCTTTTGTGGCATGTACATAAAAAAAATTATGCCGCAGAGAAAATTAATAGATTTTACAGGGTGAATGACCTGATGGGCGGATACGCTCACAGGGCAGTTCTCCCGACTCACGAAGCTCTCTTGCCAAGGTAGGCGGAAGCGATCCCGACTAGCGCGCGCACTCAAATATCGTCTGTCGTAAACCCCAAGTCTTCGGTGACGCAGCCTTGCTCCAAGTCCAAGATTGCCCGTCTCGCCCAAAATCACCTAAAGTGGGGCATATGCCAAAGGCTTTTCGTTGTTCGAGTTTCGCGCAATATTGCCGCAGGGTAATCGCTAGGCAGATCCAAAACACCACTGTTTGGAACTCTAGCCCCCACAAGCTCGTTCCCTGTTTCTAAGCCCTGCCTCCCCATGGTCGCCCTGCCACGATTTCTCCCAATTGGTCCGCTTTGGCCGTGCAGGGCGCCGGGAATGCCCAAAAATGGCCGGACAGGCATGCAAATACATTTAGCGGCCCTGCGCTCGGGGCGCGCGCGTGCTCACGGGGATAGACGCCCTGGCGGGGTCGCTCGGGGACGGGCGCACGCTGGTCATCGACGCGCGGCCTTTTGCCGAGTACTCAAAGGGGCACATACCCGGGGCCGTCAGCCTCGACCTCTTTTCGCTCCACTGGGTGGACACGACCCCTGCCGGCATTGACGCGTTCACGTCGCACATGCGACTCGTCCTCTCGATGGCCGGCGTCGACGAGTCGCGCAGGGTCGTCTTTTATGACAACGCGTCAGGCATGCTCGCCGCGCGCGGCGCGTGGCTCCTCCAGTACCTCTCGCACCCGGACGCGACGATGCTCGACGGCGGCCTGGGCCTCTGGAGGGCGCGCGGGCACGACACCGAGACGGACCTGTGCGCGCCCGTGCCCTCGGAGCTGCGGACCGCCGCAAACCCCACGCTCATAGCGGGGTACGGCGACATACTCGCCGGCGGCGGGTCCCTCGAGATAGTCGACGCGCGCTCGCCAGAGGAGTACTCGGGCAAGACCGTGCGCGCCGCGCGCGGCGGCCACATTCCCGGCGCAAAAAACATAGACTGGTCCGGGACGCTCGCCGAGGACGGCCGCCTCGCAGGCCGCGAGGAGCTCGGCAGGGCGTACCCAATTGCGCGAGACGCGCGCATAGTCACGTATTGCCAGGGCGCATACCGCGCGGCCCACGCGTTCGTCGCGCTAAAGGTGCTCGGCTATGACGACGTGCGCGTCTATCTCGGGTCGTGGGGCGAATGGGGCAACCGCCCCGAGCTTCCAGTCGAGGCCTAGCCGCGGCGCCACGCCAGCCGGCTATAGACGGTCTCTGGCACGAGCGCCCTGAACGCCGGCGCGCCGCCGTCGTACCACTTTGTGAAATACTCGTAGAGGTGGAGCCTGAGCGACTGTATGTACACGATGAGGCCCTCTATTATCATGATTCCAATGTTGCCCCCGACGAGGAGCGCGATCGCGCCGACGGACTCGGCGCCGCCGAGCGACTTGAACGCATTGTTCACCGTGAGGAGGAGAGCCGCATGCACGAGCAGCATGATCCCAATCCTCGCATAGCTGATCGTGTGCGCAAGGGCCTCTATCGTCTTTCCCAGCAGCACCTCCATGACCACCGCGGCCGCCCCTCCGCCCTCGTCGGGGTGCCTCCGCGCGTGCAGAATGCCACCTACCATCATCATCGCCATAGACGCGATGGCTATGACGACTGATATGCGCGTGATGATCCAGACCTGGGCCCACTCTCCCAGAAAGACCGTCACCCACGGGACGGGCTCGGCATGCGCGCGCGAGTACATGTTTATCACGTCATACTGTGCCCCGATCGCGCACATCATGATCACGACAATGCTCCCATAGAGCGTGAGGCTCGGGATCCCCTCCATATAGGCGGCAATCTTGTGGCCCGCGGCGAGCATCTTGCGTATGCGCAGGAGCATCGCGGCCACCAGGTGTATAATCCCCACAAACAGCGACACCTTGAGTATGTTGATGACCTGCTCAAATGTGAGCTCGGCGACGCTTATGGATCCGACTAGCCACGCGACGGGATAGAGCGGGCCGCCCTCGTGCAGCAGCGACTCGAATGGCTCGAGATGGTCAATATGGAACCCAAAGGCCTCCCCCGCGCCAACTCCGGCGATCGCAGCTGACGCGCCGGATATCGCGATGAGCATTCCCCACCTCGACAGCGTCCCCTGGCCCTTTAGCTTGAAGAGCAGGCCCATGCCCATAAGGAGCAGCCCGTGGCCCACGTCGGCAAACATGACGCCGTAGAATATCGGCCACGCAAGCGCGATCATTGGCGTGGGGTCGATCTCGCCCCTGCGCGGTATCCCCTGGCTGCGCGTTATCGGCTCAAACGTCCGCGCAAAGATCCTGTTCTCAAGGAGCGTGGGCGCCGCGGCGGCCATCTTTTCGGGCACCTCCTCGGTTACCGCCGCCCAGCCGGGAAACGACGACTCGAACCTGCCGGCGAGCCTTGCGGGTATGTACCCCTGTATCACGGCAAAGTTGCGCGTGCCGCCGGGCTTTCGCAGGGCCTCGATGACGTCCTTTGCGACGAGTGCCTCCTCGCGCAGCGCGGCAATCTCGGCGCGGCCCGACCTTGATATCCTCGAGAGCCTGGCGCGTATCTCCTTTTGGCGCGCGGCAATCTCGGACTCCCTTTTCACGGCAAGCGCGTGGGCCTCGCGCGGGACCTGCGGAAACCCCTCGGGAATGCGAAACGGCGAGGCGCCAAACCCGCGCATCACCTTTAGCGCGCGCTCGGACTCGCCGGCGGGGCAGACGACGAGGAGGCCCGAGCTGGACTTTGAGCCCAGGTCCACGCCGATGACCGTGACCCCCTCCAGCGAGCGCCGGATCTCGGCCTCGTCGGCCCTGGGCACGACAAACATGTCAACGTAAAAGTGGCGCATCAGGCCAAAGCCCCCCAGGTCGACGCCGAGGCCAGAGGCCGCGCCGAGGCCCGCGCGCAGCGCGGCGTGCTCCTCGAGGGACCGGCGCGAGTCGGCGAGCTCGCCGAGGAGGCCGGACGCCTCGCCTATGACCGAGGGGGCGCGCGACCTCACGTCGGCCATCATCCCCTCTATCTCGGAGAGCTCATAGTCGCGCCTGCGTATCGAGGTGCCCTTGAAGAGTATCTCCATAATCCCGACCCGCTCGGGCACGCCCAGGCCCCGGGCGACCTCGTCTATCTCCTGGAAGGACTTTTGGGCCTCGAGGAGGAGGTCGTCGAGCTCGGGCGTGGGCGCCTCGCCGGCAGAGTCGACCTTGTGAAACCACTCAAACTCGGCCAGCCGCGAGACGGCCCTGGCCGCCTCCGAGCGGGGCAGCGCGAGCGTGGCCAGCCGGAGCTCTGCTACCCCCAAACCGGCGCGCGCGCGGGGGCCTTCCGTTTAATACCTTTCTGCCAGGGCGGCCCCGTGGGGCCTCTAGGGGCCGGCAGGCGACAAACACTAAAATCTGTGCCGGGCGGAGGGCCGCCGATTTGGCCTCAGATGCGCCCCTCGAGGAGACGATCTCCACGGTCCTCACAAGGGCAGGCGGGGACCTCCTTGCTAGCCTCTCGGCCACGCACGAGGAGGCCCAGGCGAGCCTAGAGGCCTCTAGGCCCGCCCTCGAGGCCGAGTATGACCGCATAGCATCAGAGGCCTCAAAGGAGGCCGACAAGGTAAAGAGGCAGCTCACCGGCGCGGCCGACCTCGAGGCCCGCAACGCGCAGCTGCGCCTCGTGGAGGGGGCCATCGAGAGGGTCTTTGAGGAGGCCTCCTCGCGCATACGGGCCGCGCCCAGGGACGGCGAGTACTCGCGCCTCATAGCCGGCCTCGTCTCGGAGGCCGCCGAGGCCCTGGGAACCACCGAGATCGTCTTTTCGACGTCGGCGGCCGACCGCGAGGCCGTCTCGGCGGCCATAGCCGGCCTCTCCGGCGCCGAGGTCGCCGCCGAGCCGATCGAGTGCATGGGCGGCGTCAGGGCCGTGACGCGCGACGGCTCGACGTCCTTTGACAATACGCTTGACGCGAGGGTGGAGCGCCTGAAGCCTTTAATAAGGAAGGAAATTGCCGCGCGCTTCGGACTAGGTGGATAGGGAGTGGCAGTCCAGGGCAGAATCGTGTGGATAAGCGGGCCGGCCGTCAAGGCCGACGGGATGGCCAGCGCAAAGATGTACGAGACGGTCACCGTCGGCGAGGCAAAGCTCATCGGCGAGGTCATCCGCCTCACCGGAGACGTCGCCTTTATCCAGGTCTACGAGTCCACGAGCGGCCTGAGGCCCGGCGAGCCGGTCACGGGCACGGGCAACCCCCTGAGCGTCCTGCTCGGGCCGGGCATAATCGGGCAGATCTATGACGGGATACAGCGGCCCCTGCGCGAGCTCTCAAAGGCCTCGGGCTCGTTTATCGGCCGCGGCATCACGACGACTCCCATAGACATGTCCAAAAAGTACCACTTTGTCCCCAG